>JAWXAX010000174.1 GCA_034439735.1 Rhodothermales bacterium
CAGACGAAGGCGATGCCCACCGACACAAAAATCCCGGAGATGATGCCCAGAGCGCGCCCGGAGTTGATGTAGGTGGTGAGCGCCTCGGCGCCGGCGCCGGCGGCGGCGATCTTGAAGAGGGACACCACAAACGCCGCCCCGAGCAACTCGAACACAAGCGACACCGTCGTCGAAGTCGGCATCCCAAGCGTGTTAAACGTATCGAGTAAGACGACATCGGCCAGCATGACGGCCGCAAACAGCACCATCACGTCCGCCAGCGAGAAATACTGGGGATTAAAGATTCCGCTGCGGGCGACCTCCATCAGTCCGCTCGAAAAGGTCGCCCCTATGAACACGCCGAAGCTGGCGACGATCATGATGGATCGCCAACTGGCCACCCTGGACCCGATAGCGGAATTGAGAAAATTCACAGCGTCGTTGCTGACGCCTACGACGAGGTCGAAGATCGCCAGGAGCAGCAATACAACGACAAAAATCAGGTAATATTCGATCATGATGCAGGCCGGAGCATCGTTGGAGGGATGCCGTGGCGCTTAAAAATAGACCGGAGCCAATTATGATGTATTAAGCCAGTGTTACCAAAGAGCCCGGTGCGTCACGACCCGCTGCCCACCGTTCGTTCGATTTCAGCCAGCTCCTGTTGGATAGCCTCCTCCGACAACCAGACGCCACGCACCATCACGCCGGCCCGGTCGCGGATGTGACGCACAGTGTCCATCGGATTTTGATTGACAAGCACCAGATCCGCCCGCTGGCCCAACGCTATCCGGCCAAACGTATCCTGATCGGCAAAATAATCGCCAACACTCGCCGTGCCTGTGCGATAGATCTCGTAGGGCGACATGCCGGCCTCGGCCATCCGTTCGAGTTCGTTGTGCAACGAAAAGCCCGGCACGCTGAACTGCTGGGGAGCATCGGTGCCCATGAGGATGCGCGCGCCGGCGTCATTCAACGCCGCGAGTAGTTTCATCCGGTTTGCGATGTGGTGCTCGGCCGCCTCCGCGTTTCGGTTCGCGTCGGCCAGTCGTTGCTCATGGGTCGAAATCCAGCTCGCGACCATCGCCGGAGGCATGTACGTGAGTTCGGGCAGGCTCCGCATGGTCTCGAGATCGATCGTCCCATACAGCACCTCCCACAGGACCATCGTGGGGATCACCCATGCGCCGGAGTCGACGGTGAGTTGAGCGGCTTCCGCCAGGGCCTCATCGCTCACCGGCTGGCTCGTCCCGTCCATGAAGATCGTATAGCCATCCAGATGGTCGAATGTCTCTTGCCCCATCTCGATGGCATGAGCGAGGCCGACGGCATCCGGCACGTGGCCGCCAAAGCGAATCCCGACTTCACGCGCCGTCTCGGCCATCGCATCGTACTCTTCCAGGGTCAGCCCCGGATGCACCTTCAGGAGATCCCATCCCTCCATCTTCTGCTGGCGGACCCGAGCCTCGGCCTCGCCGGGCGAGTTGATCGACCCGCCGCTGAAGCTCGGGCCGGCCAGATAGAGGGTCGGAGCGACGATCTCGCCGGCGTTGGCCTTCCGTTTGATCTCAAGCTGCCCGTCATGCCCTAACATCCCACGCACGGTGGTGATGCCGTTGGCGACATACATGAACAACACCGCGTCGGTGTACGCCTGCGGGTCCGACGGCGGGGGGATGTGCCCGTGCATCTCGGCGAGGCCCGGCATCAAGTACTTGCCCCGCCCGTCAATGACCTGCGCCCCTCCGGGGACGGCCGTTTCGCCGGCCGGCCCGATCGCCACGATCCGGTCGCCGCGGACGACGACGGTCTGGTCTGCCAGCACGCGCTCGCTATCCATTGGGAGGACGTTTACGTTCGTAAACACGATTTCACCAGCCGCCTGCTGCGCCTGCGCCGGCATGGGCTCGTGGGAGCAATGGAGCGTGGCCACGGCCAGGAGGAGAAGGAGCATGGAGCGCATGAGAGGAGGTGGGTTGGTGGATAAACATCTTCGGGCTGCAGTAAATCGAATCACCTGGGCGTCAGGCAAGTAGGTCCTGAACGACCTCACCGCTTACGTCCGTGAGGCGGAAGTCGCGCCCCTGGAACGGATAGGTGAGTTTGGTATGGTCGAACCCAAGTTGGTGCAGGATCGTCGCCTGGAGGTCCTGGACGCTCATTCGACCGGAGACGCCGGCATACCCGATCTCGTCGGTTTCTCCGTGGGTATAGCCACCCTTAAACCCGCCGCCGGCGGCCCACATCGTAAAGGCATCGCCCTGGTGATCGCGGCCGACAAACGGGTTGTCCTGGCCCGATCGGTTTTCGAGCATCGGCGTCCGGCCGAACTCGCCGCCCCAGACGATGATGGTTTCATCGAGCAGGCCGCGTTGCTTGAGATCGAGCAGGAGCGCGGTCGTGGCGCGGTCGGTCTCGTTGCACCGGTCGATGAAGCCATGCAGCAGGCCCTCGCTCGCGCCGGCGCCGTGGGCATCCCATCCCCAGTGAAACAGCTGCACGAAGCGCACCCCGCGTTCGACGAGCCGGCGAGCGAGCAGGCAGTTGTTGGCGAAGGACGCCTTGCCGGGCTCGGTGCCGTACAGGGCATGGATGGACTCCGGCTCCTGCCCGATGTCCATCGCCTCCGGGACGGACAGCTGCATCCGGAACGCCATCTCGTACTGGGCGATACGGGTGAGGATCTCGGGGTCGCCCACCTGGTCGTGCTGGATTTCATTGATCGCATTGATCGCATCGATCGAGCGCCGGCGCAGGTCGCGACTCATCGGGTCAGGATCGGACAGATACAGCACGGGATCCCCCTCCGACCGGCACTGGACGCCCTGGAAGACACTGGGCAAGAACCCGCTTCCCCAGGCGCTTTTGCCGGCGTCCGGGTCGTTCGCGCCTGAAACGAGCACTACATACCCGGGCAGGTTGGCGTTTTCGGATCCGAGTCCGTAGGTGATCCACGAGCCCATGCTGGGCCGGCCCATCCGGGGGGACCCCGTATGCAGCAGGAGCTGGGCCGGCGCGTGGTTGAACTGGTCCGTGTGCAGCGCTTTCATGAACGTCAGTTCGTCCGCCACGGTCTGCAAATGCGGCAGCCGGTTTGAGATCCACGCCCTCGACTCGCCGTGCTGGGCGAACTCGGCCTGAGGTCCCAACATCTTCGGGACGCCCTTGATAAACGCAAACCGCTTCCCTTCCAGGAGCGACGGCGGGCAGAGCTGGCCGTTCAGCTTCGCGAGGTCGGGCTTAAAATCGAACAGCTCCAGCTGCGACGGGGCGCCGGCCATGTGCAGGAAGATGACGTGTTTCGCCTTTCCCGGAAAATGAGGCCTCCGTGGGGCGAGGGGGTCTGCTGCGCCGATCGTCCCCGGGGCGAAGCCCGTAGCCCCGCCCAGCAGCGACGTCAGCGCGGCCGCGCCAAGGCCGGTCGTACACGTGCGCAGAAAATGCCGGCGCGTGAGATGCTGGTAATAGGCGTGGCGCGCTTCGTTTGAGATTTCCATCACTTTCGCATTCACTTTACCTTTTGCCTTTTGCATTTTGCATTTTGCATTCAATCACGACTTCGTCAGGAAGGCGTCCAGATTGAGAATCGCGTTGGCGACGACCATCAGCGAGGCCACCTCGGGATCGTCCGGACGGCTGACGGGGCCTACCTCCACCGGGCCGTCGGCCGACGGGACGTCGAATTCAAAGTAGGCGTCCTTGTACAGCCCCACAAGTACCGCCAGCTCGTCGGGAAGCGGGTCCCGCGCCAGAGCAAGACGATAGCCATGCCGCAGCCGCGCTTCGAGGGTTTCGCCGCCTTCGGATTTCATCCGGCCGGCGAGGTACTCCGCCGCCTCGACATACACGGGGTCGTTCAGCGTCACCAGCGCCTGCAGCGGCGTATTCGTCGAAATCCGCCGGGACACGCAGAACTCGCGGCTCGGGCTGTCGAAGGTGATCATCGACGGGTAGGGGCTCGATCGCCGCCAGTACGTGTAGACGCCGCGGCGGTGCTGATCGCCGCCGGCGCTGGTCTCCCACTTCGCATTACTGTACGGAACGCGCCAGATGCCGTCCGGTTGGTACGGATAGACACTCGGCCCTCCGATTTCAGCGCTCAGCAGGCCACTGACGAACAGCGCCTGATCGCGGATCTCCTCGGCCGCGAGGCGCACGCGCGGTCCCCGCGCGAGCAGGGTGTTCTGGGGATCGCGGGCGATGAGCGCCGGTGTCACGTCCGACGACTGGCGATAGGCCGCCGAAACCACGATGGCCTTCAGAAGCGATTTCACGCTCCAATCGTGGGTGTGGATGAACTCGAGCGCGAGCCAGTCTAGCAATTCCGGATGGCTCGGCCGGTCGCCCTGGCTGCCGAAATCCTCCAGTGTCGGGACGATCCCCTGGCCGAAAAGCTGCTCCCAGAACCGGTTTACGATGACCCGGGCCGTCAGCGGGTTCGTGTCGCTCACGATCCACCGCGCCAGCCCGAGCCGGTCGCGCGGCGCATCGGGGGGCAGCGCCGGCAACGCGCCGGGCACGGCGGGTTCGACGGCCTCGCCGGGATCCATCCAGTTGCCCCGATTAAAGATTCGCGTGGTGCGCTTGGCCTCGCCGGCCAGCTCGCGCAGGATGGGAGTATCCGCCTCCGGCGCCAGGGCTTCGAGGGCGAGGCGCTGCTGGAGGAGCGTGTCGCGGGCGGCCGACGACAGATGATCGACGGCGTCGTGCAGGTAGAACCAGTGGATGTTGAAGAGGCTGCCCTCGGCGCGGCGCTCGAAGCGGAAATAGAGATCGTGCGTCCCCTCCGCCCGGCTGAGCGGCATCCGGAGGGTGATGTAGTTTCCCCATCCGTTGGTGGGCTCGAGAAGAAAACGCCCCAGCGACGGGCCATCGGGCCGGTCGAGGCGCACATCGACATATCCTCCCTGACCGGCCGACGAATAGCTGAGCGAAAGGGCGTCCTTCCCGGACACCTCCACGTCTTCGAACACCACGAATCCGCCGTGCTGGATCGAAATAATGAACGTGCCTTCAGGCGAGACGCCCTGGCTTGAATCCGCGTCGCCGGCGATGAGCCGGCCATCCGGATACAACGCGTGCTCGCGGCGATCGGCCCAGAGGGCGTTATCAGGCAGCGGCGCGGTCTTCTCGGCAGCCATCACGGCGTCGATCAGACCGGCCAGCGTGCCCTCCACCGAATCCGCGAAGGTGCCGAGCGTCGGCGCCTCGTCTGGCTGGTCGCGATCGGCCGTGTTGTTGAAGAACGCCAGAGACGTATAATAGTCCTCATGGCGGAAGGCGTCGTACGGATGGCTGTGGCACTGGACGCAGGCCATGGTGGTGCCCATCCACACTTCCCAGGTCGTGTTCACCCGGTCGATCACCGCGGCCGTGCGAAACTCCTCGTCGTCGGTGCCGCCTTCGTCGTTGTTCATCGTGTTGCGATGGAAGGCGGTGGCCAGAAGTTGGGACTCTGAGGGGGCGGGGAGCAGGTCGCCGGCGAGTTGCTCGATCGTAAACTGGTCAAACGGCATGTCCGCGTTAAACGCGTCGATCAGCCAGTCGCGGTATTTCCAGATGGAGCGGTGGTCATCCTTTTCGTAGCCCTTGGAATCCGCGTACCGCGCGAGGTCCATCCACATGGCGGCCCAGCGTTCGCCGTAGTGTGCACTGGCCAGGAGGCGATCCACCACGCGCTCGTAGGCATCGGAGGAACGGTCCGCGCAGAAGGCGTCCGCCTCGGCCGGCGTGGGCGGCAGGCCCGTCAGGTCCAGGCTGACGCGTCGCAGGAGGGCCGAGCAGTCGGCCTCGGGCGAAGGTCGCAACCCTTCCGCTTCGAGACGAGCGAGGATGAAACGGTCGATACCCGTGCGGGCCCACGAAGCGTTGCGGGGGTCAGGAGGGCCGGCCGGCGTTGGCGGAACGTACGCCCAGTGCGTCTCCCAGGTGGCGCCCTCTTCGATCCAGCGCTTGAGCAGCGTGATGTCCTCGTCCGCCAGCGGTGGGTGTTCGAAGGGCATGCGTTCTTCGGGATCCGCATGCAGTAGGCGGACGACCAGCTCACTGGAATCCGCATGCCCGCGGACGATGGCCGGCTTGCCGGATTTGTTCGGTTGAAACGCCTCCTCCTCGAACAGCAGGCTGAACTCGCCGGCCTGCTTGACGCCGCCGTGGCACGCGAGGCAATTCTCGTTCAGGATCGGGCGGATTTCGTCGTTAAACGCCACCGGCTCCGGACTGGCCAGCCAGTTCCGCAGCGGCCCGAACGCCAGCAGCGCCAGGACCGCCGCGCCGCCGGCAAGGACGATGGGTTTTCGATTCAATGCAGTGAAGGCCATACGCTGGATTCGGATGAACGAAAATCGTTTAAACCGCAAATCGTTATTCGCTAATCGTTATTCGCTAATCGTTATTCGCTAATCGTTATTCGCTAATCGTTATTCCCCAGCTCCCGGAGCCAGATATTCCGGAAGCGAACGGGATGATCGTGGTCCTGCAGCGAGATCGGCAATTGATCTTCGTGCGCCTCGTACGGCGGCCGGGCGTGGTGCCCGGTCGGCCCGGTCAACACGACGTTATCCTGCACCAGCACGCCATTGTGGATGACGGTAACCCGCGCCGGCGTCAACAGGGAACCGTCGGCCGCGAAGCGGGGCCGGCGGAAAACGATGTCGTAGACCTGCCATTCGCCAGGTGGGCGCGTGGCGTTTACGAGCGGCGGATACTGCCCGTAGAGCGCGGAAGCCTGGCCATCCGGGTAGGTCTTATTTCCGTAGGAATTGAGCACCTGCACCTCATACTGGTTCATCAGGAAGACGCCGCTGTTGCCGTTGTCCTGCCCCTCCCCCTTTGGCGGGTTCGGGCTGGCCCACTCGACGTGGAGCTGCACGTCGCCGAAGCCCCGTGTCGTTTCGATGCCGCCGGCGCCGTCGACCACCTCAAAGTAGCCGTTTTCGACCTTCCAGCGCGCCGGTCGGCCGTCTTTCTGGCTCACCCACCCATCCAGGTTCGCCCCGTCGAAGAGCACGATGGCGTCCGAGGGCGGCAGAATGGGTTGCGCCTGGCCAGCGCCGGTCTGGACGATAGGCGGTTGGGGACGATCGAGGTCGTGCACGTCCCATGCGCTGAGGTCGGGCACGGCCTGCGCGAAACCGGCGTGTGGGGATGCGATACCGGCGAGCAGGAAACCGCAGAAAATAAGGAGTGTACGCTGCATGGTCGTAGGGTGTGATGGGAAGAGTCGGGGCATTAAATATGTTGCACCCGCCCGAAAGCTGCAACCGAAACATAAACTTCTGGATTCATGGGGTTCCGGGTCCGGGGTTCCGAGCATCTCTTGAATTACGCGCCCTACCCTGAACATTGAACCCTGAACCCGGCGGTGTTTAAGTAACCGCCCCATCGGCCGAAGCTTTATCCGGCTCCTCTGCCCGACGAAATGGCGCCTGAAACGGCGTCCAGCCGTCGGAGAATCGTTCATCAGGGTATGGACGCAAAGGGCGTCCGACGCATGTCGCACCGAACTGCCGTTATCTTCGATCTCGATGGGACACTCGTTCAAACCGAGCGCCTCAAAGCCTATTCGTACGCCCGCGCCGCCGTCGCCATCTCGGAGGCGACAGTGAACGAAGAGGAAATAATCGAAGCCTTCAAGGACGTTGTCGGCCGGTCCAGACAGGAAGTCGGCGAGATGCTCATGCGACGATTCGGGCTCGAGTCCGGCGCGCACAAGCTGGCCGTCGAGACCGGAGCCACGTCGCCGCTCGATGCGTACCTGACGGTCCGCCTCCGCATCTACGAAGAGATGCTGGCGGACCCCTTGATGATTCGCAACAACATCTGGCCGCACACCATGGCCCTGCTGCGGCACGTCATCAAAAAAGGATGCGCGATCGGCCTCGCGACGATGTCGCACCGACAGCAGGTCGACCGCGTACTCGACGTGCTCGATATTGCCGACTGCTTTGACGCGATCGCGACGCACGAAGATGTCCGAGTAACCAAGCCGGATCCAGAGATCTACCTCCTCGTTGCAGAACAGCTCGACCGCCGGCCCGAGGAGTGCCTCGTCATCGAGGACTCCGTCGCTGGCGTCGAAGCCGGCCTAGCCGCCGGCATGGCGGTGGTGGCCGTAAGTACCCCGTTCACGAAGGACCGGCTCAACAAGGCCGGCCTACTGCCTGCCGAACGCCTCATTCACGACCCCAAACTACTCGCCGGCGTGGTCGATATCCTGCTCCAGGAACCCCGACGCATACCGATAGATCACTAATTTTTATCCCCACTCTCCGTTCCCCTCGAAAGCCTTATGGAAGTCACCAAAAAAACCATGCAAATAGCCATGATCGGCCTGGGCAAGATGGGCGCCAATATGACGGTGCGCCTCTTGAACGACGGCCATAACGTCGTCGCGTTCGATCTCAACGACGACGCTGTCCGCAAAGCTGAAGCCGCCGGCGCCGTCGGCGCGCGCACGCTCGACGAAGTCGTCGCCAAGATGAAGGCGCCGCGCGTCGTATGGGTCATGGTGCCAGCCGGTAAGGCGACCGAGAGCACGGTGCAGGCCCTGGCCGACCGCCTCTCGCCGGGCGACCTCATCATCGACGGCGGCAACAGCAACTTCAAGGGCACGATGGAACTCGGCGCCAGCGTCGAAGCGCGCGGTCTCCACTTCGTGGATGTCGGCACCAGCGGCGGCGTATGGGGCCTCAAGGAAGGCTATAGCATGATGGTCGGCGGTAGCGACGCAGCCGTCGCCCTGCTCCGGCCGGCCCTCGAAACCCTCGCCCCCGCCTCGGACAAAGGCTGGGGACACGTCGGCCCGATCGGCTCCGGCCACTTCGTGAAGATGGTCCACAACGGCATCGAATACGGGATGATGGCGGCCTTCGCCGAAGGCTTCGCCCTCATGCGGAAACGCAGCGACTACGGCCTCGACCTTGCCCAGATCGCCGAGATCTGGCGCCACGGCAGCGTCGTCCGCTCCTGGCTGCTCGACCTCACGGCCGAAGCCCTCGCCGAAAACCCGGAGATGGACGATATCGCGCCCTACGTGACCGACTCGGGCGAAGGCCGCTGGACGGTGTTCGAAGCCATCGACCAGAACCTCTCGACCCCGATCATCACGCTCTCCCTCCTCCAGCGCCTCCGCTCGCGCGAGGAAGAAGGGTATACGGAGAAACTCCTCTCCGCCATGCGTAATAAATTCGGCGGCCACAGCATTAAGAAGACGGTGTAAGGCGTACAGCGCATTCATCCCCAAGCAAATCGACCTTCATGAACGGATCCTCCGCGGAACCCCATCTCTTCGTCGTTTTTGGCGGAACGGGCGACCTCATGCGCCGCAAGCTGTTGCCGGCGCTGTACCATCTGGCCAACAAGTACCAGCTCGGCAGCCAATTCAAAATCCTGGGCGTGGCGCGTAGCACGGAGTATGACGATGTCAGCTACCGCCAGTTCGCCGCCGAGGCGCTGAATGAGTTCATCGGAACCCAGGACGGAAAGTCGAACGGCTGGTGCAACGAATGCCTGTATTTCCAGAGCATTCAGAAGGGCGAGGCCAAGGATTTTGTGGCCCTCCGGGCCCGCATCGAGGCGATCGAGGCGGAAAACGGCCTGCCCGGCAATCGGGTTTTCTACCTGGCGCTCGGCCCGACGGCGTTCCCGTCGACGATCGCTGGCCTCGGCGAATCCGGCCTGAACGACAGCCAGGGGTGGACGCGGCTCGTGATCGAAAAGCCGTTCGGGCACGACCTCGAAACGGCCCGCGAACTCAATGCTACCGTACACGCGCACTTCAAGGAGACGCAGGTGTACCGCATCGACCACTACCTGGGCAAAGAGACCGTCCAGAACCTGCTCGCGTTCCGGTTCTCGAACCCGATGTTCGAGTCGGTATGGAATCGGGACCGGGTGGAGAATGTGCAGATCACGGTGGCGGAAGACCTCGGCGTGGGGACGCGCGCCGGCTACTACGATCAGTCCGGCGCCATGCGAGACATGATGCAGAACCACCTCACGCAACTCCTGACGCTGACGGCCATGGAGGCGCCGGCCGCCTTCGAGGCCGATGCCATCCGCGACGAAAAGGTGAAAGTCCTCCGCTCGATCAAGAAGATCCGGGCGCGCGATGTCATCTTCGGGCAATACGACGCCACGCAGAATAACGGCCATTCCACGCTCGGTTACCACGAGGAGGACGGCGTCGCGAAGGACTCGAAGACCGAAACGTTCGTCGGCCTGCGGCTCCACATCGACAACTGGCGCTGGGAAGGCGTGCCCTTCTACCTCCGCACCGGTAAGCGGCTGCGCAAACGGGTCACCCAGATCATCGTGAACTTCAAGATGCCCCCGGTGTCGCTGTTCCAGACGTTCGAGGGCTGCCATCTCCACTCGAACACGCTGGTCATGACGCTCCAGCCAGACGAGGGGTTCGTGCTCTACTTCGACGTCAAGCAGCCTGGCCAGGGCATGAACCTCCAGCGCCAGGCGCTCAAATTCCGCTACTCGGATAAGTTTGGTCCCTTGCCAGACGGCTACGAGACGCTGCTCAACGACGTGATCACGAACGACCAGACGCTGTTCGTCCGCGCCGACGAGGTCGAGGCCGCCTGGCGTCTCTACGAACCGCTCCTCGAGCTGCCGATCCCCCGGTACGGCTACGAAAGCGGCGACTGGGGCCCACAGGAAGTCCACCAGCTGCTCGCCGAATACGGTCATCGGTGGGTGACGGGGTGAGATGGTTGGCAGGTTGCAGGTTGGCAGGTTGGCAGGTTGGCAGGTTAGATTCAATAAGTGACGTTACGGAGTGACGACCAGAAACGGGTAAAAATGCCGGTTTTCAAACCGTAGAGACGCAAAATTTTGCGTCTCCTTGCAGGCCCCGCGTAACGTCAGTCAATAACATAGCGCGCCCGATTCCTTGACAAGGCCCCTCCTCGGATCGAGGAGGGGCAACTTCTGATATCGAGGATTCGATATCAGAATGGGGAGGTGTCGCTTCCAGCGAGTAGACCCATGTCTTTAAACGTCTCCCCCGATAAAGAAACCCTCAGCCGGCGCGCCGCCGAAGCCGTGGCCGCGCTGATTCGCCATGCCGTCGACCAGCGCGGCCGGTGCACGATCGCCATGGCCGGCGGGAGCACGCCCCATCGGCTGTACGAGATCCTGGCCACCGACATTCGCGACGACATCCCCTGGGAACGAGTCCATTTGATCTGGGGGGATGAGCGCCACGTCCCGCTCGATCATCCCAAAAGCAACTTCCGCATGGCCCGCGAGGCGTTGCTGGAGCGCGTCCCGCTCCTCCCGGATCACATCTACCCGACCCCCATCACCGGCGACCCCGCCGCCGACGCGGCCGCCTACGCCGCCACGATCGACACCCTCCTGGTGCCCGACTCCGGCCGGCTCGACCTGGTGCTTCTCGGCCTCGGAGACGACGGCCACACGGCCTCCCTGTTCCCGGGTTCGCCCGCCCTCGCGGAGACCACACGCACCGTCGTGGCCGCCCCCGCGCCCGTCGATCCCCGCCAGCGGATCACGCTCACGTTCCCGGCGATCAACCGGGCGCGCAACGTCTTTTTCCTCGTCGCCAGCGCCGACAAAGCCCCGGCACTAGCCTGTGTGTTTGGCAAACCGGGCGGCGTGGCGGAGTGCCCGGCGAGTCGTGTGCAGCCGGCCGGTGGGGAACTGGTATGGTGGATGGATGAGGCGGCGGCGGCGTGCCTGGAACTGTAGGAAAAAGCAGGGAATTGCCCTTGAGTCCAAAGGATCTCTTCAACAGGTAGGTTCCGAACTTCTACTAGAAGGAATCGTTAGCGCTGAGGAAAGCGCCACACTAAATACCATCGCAGAGCAAGGGGATGATGCCCATTAACGATCCCATACTCGCACGTTTTTCGAATGAGATTCGCCGTATCGCGCGATACAACGGTGCGATTCGGATCAGGCTGTTTGGATCGCGTGCTACGGGTGCGGCTACCGACACCAGCGATATCGACTTGCTGGTCGAACTTGAGCCTGGACGCGACTTATTCGACTTGATCGCGATCAAACAAGATCTAGAAGCACTCGTCGGCCACGCTGTAGATGTCGTTGAAGAGAGTGGACTGAGTCCTTACCTCCGCGACCGGATCCTGGCTCAGGCGATCCCACTATGAAACCCGCGCATGTATTTCTGCGGCATATCTTAGATGCCATTGTATGGATTGAGCAGTACACTGCTGAGGGCGCGATTCCTTCATGGCGAACAAAATGATGCAGGATGCAACCGTGCGCAATCTTGAAATCATTGGAGATGCAGTCAAGAATCTACCTCCGAACCTGAGAGCGACCTACCCAGACATCCCATGGAGTCGCATTGCCGGATTGAGAGACGTGCTGATCCACGATTATTTCGGAGTGAACCTGGATTCCGTCTGGAACGTCATCGAAAACCGCCTCCCGGAGCTAAAACAGCACGTACTCGACATCCTCTCTACGCACCCATTCGATTCTCCTGATCAAGCGAATTGATCGCTGTCAATCCCTTCATATCTCATCCATGAATGAAACGCACCATCATCTCGTTCGACCCGGAGGTTCATGCGGTACTCCGCCTGAGATCTCTCCAGTCCAACCGATCCGTTTCCGACCTCGTCGACGAGGCTGTTCGCCTGATGCTCGCTGAGGATCTGGAAGATGTGAATGCCATCGCTGATCGGGAAGAGGAGCCGACGATTCCGCTGGAAAGCCTCGTTCAACGTCTCAAAGAGCTTGGCAAGTTATGAGGTGACGTTACGCGTTGCACGTTTTCGCGTTGAAGGTTTATGATATTGATACACCCATTGAGGCCGCGAAGGGCGACTCTAAAACCAAACGCATAACGAAAAAACGTTCAACGCGTAACGGCTGTTATGAGGATGACAGTGAGTTGACGTTGTCAATCCGCGACGCATTTCGTTTTTTGGGGGATCACCGAATCGACTTCCATGCACACCCTCCGCCCATACCTCCTTCTTCTTCTCCTCCTCGCCGGCTGCGGACCCGCCGGCGCCCCCTCGCCCGCGGAGCAGGTAGCCGCCCTGGGCGAGATCGACTTCAACTTTCACATCCGCCCCATCCTCTCCCAAAACTGTTACACCTGCCACGGCCCCGACGCCGCGAGCCGGGAAGCCGAATTGCGACTCGACACCCCCGAGGGCGCCTATGCCCCGCGGGATAGCGGCTTTGCTATTGTCGCGGGCGACCCCGCCGGCAGCCAGGTCATGTACCGCCTCACCGCCACGGACCCGGAGGAGCGGATGCCACCGGTCGACTCCCACTACGAACTCACACCCCTCCAGATCGAAACCGTCCGCGCCTGGATTGCCCAGGGCGCCGTCTATAAACCGCACTGGGCGTTTATCCCACC
>JAWXAX010000175.1 GCA_034439735.1 Rhodothermales bacterium
CCCGGTGAAGGCGCCGTCGTCCTCGAAGTGCATATCCTGAGCACCCAGCTTGACCGGCGAAGCCGACGACCGAATGGCGCGACCCACCACATCCAGGCTGATGTACGGCGGGCACACGGCCACCTGAGTACGGGTGCCGGGGCCTACGTGTTCACAGATCGACGCGGCAAGCACAACGGCGCTACGCACGTCTGTATTCATTTTCCAGTTGCCGGCGATAAACATAGCAGTTTGAATGGGTTGGGTTGGATAAAAGGCGCCCCGGCGTCAGCTCGGGCGACGGAGAGATACGGTGAGTGCGTCCTGGAAAGCCTGCGTCGCATTGTCGCGCACGTATTTGCCGACGAGCACGCCGTCTGCGTCGATGACAAAGCGGGTGGGCAAGAGGTTGATGTTGTAGTGCTCCACGATTGCGGCATCCAGGCTTTCCTCCAGAAAGACGTGGATCCCCGGGATGTCGCGATCCTGGAAAAAGGCGGCGTTGAGGTCCCTATCCGGCTGGAGCGAAAACGAAACCATTTCAAAGCGGTCGGCCCCTTCGACGGTAGCCCGATAAAACGCATTGCGGACGTTCAGCTCTCGCTCAAAAGCCGGCCCGGGGGCGTAAAACTCCAGCAGCAGCGCCCGCCCACGAAAGGAGGCCAGCGAGATCGTGTCGCCGGCCGTCGTCACCGCCTGAAAATCCGGCGCCGCCATGCCGGGCATCAGGTTCTGAAGATCGTACAACGCGCGATCCGCCCAGGCCGTGACGCTGCTGTCTTGAAACTCGACTTTCATCTGCTGCGCCAGAGTCACGGCTTCGTCGACCTGCAGGTTGTCTCGATACGCGATGATCAGCTCGGTCAACACAGCCACGCGGGGTCCGGGGTCCGTCGCGCGTTCCAGAAAGCCCTGCATGAGGGTCACGGCCGCCGGCGAGCCATGGAGCAGCATCTCGGTGCGCCGGGCCGTTTCAACGACCGTCTGGAAGTTGGGATTAAACTGATCAATGACCTGCGAACGCGCAACCAGGAGCGAGTCGTTTACATCCTGCAACAGGAGGATGGACTGCGACGACGCCAGTTCACCGGCAATCGTACCGGGGTTAGTCTCCCCCAGACCCCAGAGGATTTCAGCGCTCTGGAGCACGCGGTTTCTGTAGGGCGCCGGGTCGGATTCGCCGGCGCGTTGCAGTTCCTGGATGGCCATCGCGTGGGTGGCCAGCGTATTCTTGAAGCCCATCAACACCGCGTTTTCACGGGACCGGATGAGCATCGGCCTGCTCCCCAGCGGGAAGGTGACCTTCACCGTGGCGGAATCCCCATCGGCCACGACGATCTCGTCGCGCACCAGCGCCGCACCCGATCGGCTCACCTGGAGGGTGAAGATGTCCGCCCGCGGCGCGGTGACTTCCATCTCGACAATCCCATCCGGCCCGCTCACGCCATACGCCAGGGTGTCCCACTCGCCAGGGAGGCCGTCGGCGATGAGGACCTCGAACCCCCTGTAGTCGGCCACGGAGTCAACGGCGGCATCGACCGCGAAGGCGCCCCAAAAATGACTCCGGATCGTTCCGTCGACCGCGGATGGCTCGCCGCCGCAGCCGGCCAGCACGACAACCGACGCCAGGCACAACGATGCGGCGCAACTACGCAGGGAATACACGAGGAATGACATGATGTTGATGGATGACGACGGTGGGAGGCCCCCTATACGTTCCGGGATGCAACCTGTTCTGCGATGATCGTCCGAACCGCCTTGGGATCGGGCGAGCCGGGGTAGCGCTTCATCACCTGGCCGACAAAAAACCCGATCAACCCCTGTTTGCCGCTCAGGTACAACGCGACTTCCGCGGGGTGCTCGTCCAGCACGTCTTGCACGATCGGCAACAACGCGGAGGTATCGGATACCTGGATCAGATTGCGGGCGGAAGCCAGGGCTTCTGCTTCGTCGGGCGCATCAAGCATCGCCTCGAACAGTTCGTGGGCGGCAGATGAGTTGATGCTATTGGACAGGCGGAGGCGAACGAGGCCGGCAAGCCGAACCGGCGCGATTGGAAATTTGGCCATCTCCAGACCGCGTTCGTTGAGCGCACGCATCACGTGCGACATCACAAAATTTGACGCCGCCTTGGCGCGGCCGGTCGCCTCCCCGGCATCCGGTAGCGCCGTCAGCAGGGCCTCGAAGTAGTCGGCCACCGGGCGTTCCTCCGTGAGTACCTGTGCATCGTACGCCGGCAGGCCCAGCTGTTCGACGTACCGCGCGCTTCGCGCCTCGGGCAGCTCGGGGAGCGAGGCTTCCAGCGCCTGGCGCAACGCGTCGCCCACGACGATCGGGACAAGGTCCGGGTCCGGGAAATACCGATAGTCGTGCGCGAACTCTTTCGACCGCATCGAGCGTGTCTCGAGTTTGACGGCGTCCCACAGCCGCGTCTCCTGGCGGATCTCACCACCGCCTTCCACGATCTCGACCTGCCGGCGGATTTCGTAGGCGATGGCCCGTTCGACGTTGCGGAAAGAATTCACATTCTTGATCTCCGCCTTCGTACCGAGGCGCGTCTCGCCGCGCCGGCGGATGGACACGTTGGCGTCGCACCGGAGCGACCCCTCCTCCATGTTACCATCGCAGATGTCCAGGTAACGGACGATCTGACGGATCTTCTGCAGATACAGGAACGCCTCGCGCGGGGTCCGGAGATCGGGCTCGGACACGATCTCGATGAGCGGCACGCCGCACCGGTTGTAGTCCAACAGGGTATCGACCACATCCAGGTCGTGGACGGACTTGCCGGCGTCCTCCTCGATGTGGATCCGCGTGATGCCGATGCGCCGGGGCGTGACGTCCGGGAACTCGGGATCGATCAGATCCAGGTAGCCGCCGGCGCAGATCGGCGTATCGTACTGGGTGATCTGGTACCCTTTTGGAAGATCGGGGTAGAAGTAGTGCTTTCGCGCCAGCTCCGAGCGCGGGGCAATGGCGCAATGGGTCGCGAGACCCATGCGAACGCTGAAGGGCACGACCCGATCGTTCAGGACGGGCAGCGTGCCCGGATGACCCAGGCTTACCGGGTCGATATGCCGGTTCGGCTCCGCTCCAAAGGAGGCCGATTCCGGGCTGAATGCCTTCGAATCCGTTGCCAACTGGCAATGCACTTCCAGACCGATGACCGCTTCGTACTTTTCGTCTCGCATGCGTTATCTTCCGCTATGATTCGTCTGGCCATCCCCTCGCTCCTCGGGTGCACGCTGGCGGCGTTCGCGCTGGCCGGCTGCGAACCCGCGCCGGTGCGTCCGCAGTTTGGCGCGCCCTACGAACTGATCCCCTCCGGATCGGCCGGCGGACCAGACACACCGCCGCGTATTCGAGGCGATCGACTGCTGGCCAGCCTCTCGTACACCGGGGGCTGCGCCGATCATGACTTTGTACTCGATTACGCCGCCCGCCGCGATACCGTCCATCTCTGGATCGTGCACGAGGACGGTGGCGACTCGTGCGACGCGTATTTGATGGACGATCTCACGCTCGAACTGCCCCTGCCCGTCCGTGGGTCCGGACTGGTGGTTCTCCATTCACCGGAGGGCGGCGATCCCTACGTCTTGCGCTGGGGTACCACGCGCTGACGCAGACAACGTCCTGATCCGGGTCAGGCGCCGAACCGCGCCAGGATTTCGCCGGCGTGGTCATCTACTTTCGGACGCTTGAAGACATGGACGACGATCCCCTTTTCGTTGATGAGGAACGTCGTGCGCTTTACACCCGTGACGATATGGCCATACATGTTTTTTTCCCCCCAGACCCCATACTTGTTCAGAATCTTCTTGTCCGGGTCCGCCACGAGTGGAAAGGGCAGTTCATACTTCGCGATAAACGCATCGTGCGCCTCCGTCGAATCCGGTGAAATTCCGATCACGGCGATGCCGGCGTCCAGCAACCGGTGATACCCGTCGCGCAGATTGCAGGCCTGGCGTGTGCACACGGGCGTATCGTCCTCGGGGTAAAAGAAGAGGGCCACCTTTCGGCCTTTGTAGGCCGCCAATCGCAACGGATTGCCATCCTGGGTGATGCCTTCGAATTCGGGCGCCTTTTGTCCTTCCTCATGCATAGATGCCGCTTTTGCCATGGTCATTCCGCGTTAGGTCGAATGCTGGGACCGGGCCCCCTATCTCGCTAAAACCTTGTCGCCCGAAGATAACGCGCAGGTCTCTTAGGCATTATCAAATGTTGGAGGAGTTTCGCGTTGCACAAACGAGATAATCTTCCTAAAATCCAGGAACGGCGCTCTTCCTTATCGACCCACGCACGGAAACGCCCTTCCCACCGCACGCCGGCCTCCACGCCGGTCGCCGCGTTCGCGTGACTCGATCATCAAGCCCCCCGCCCATGCGTTTTCTCGTCTCCCAGAGCCCTTCGGATCGCCAGTATACGTTTGAACTTCAGTCGGACGAGGGCGCTGTCCTGCTCGTAGGTATCCCGGTCGCCTCAATCGACGCCTGCACCGACACTATCCAGCAAGTGATCGCGGCACTGGCGACACCGGGCCGGTTGACCGTTGCGGACAACCGCGTGGCCGTGCGTGATGAGGCCGGCCGAACGCTGGTCCGGAGCCGTTCGCTGGACTCGCCCGTCGCCGCGCAGGACCTGCTCACCACGCTTGTCAACGAGGCGCGGGGTCGGGCTGAGTACGAAGTGCTGATTGCCCGCACGACAGAGGTGGTAGGCCGCCGGCCGGCCTTTCTCCAGTTCAACGCGGCCGAACTGGCCTCGCTGTACCGGTTCGAGCGCACCTCGCGGTCCGGGCGTCGCGGCGTTGAGTCGTTTCAGGATGAAGACGACACCCAGTATTTTTTCCACGTGAACGACGACTCCGGCCGTGCGCTGCTCTACAGCCGCGGATTTAACGCGACGTCTCAACGGGATAAACGGCTGCTGGCGGTGCTCGAAAGCAGCGGATTGGCGTCGAGGTACACACTCAAAGAGGAAGCCGGCGCCTATTACTTCATCGTGAAAGCGCGCAATGGCACCGAGATCGCCCGGAGCCGTTCCTTTGCATCCGCCCCGGAGCGAGCAGCGGCCATGGCGTTTCTGCTGGAGATCGCGCCGGTCGAGCTATCACGCACCGAGAAGCCCTCCAGCCCGAATCGTACCGGCCCCAACGACGCCTACATGCTGTCGCGGGCATCGACCTCCGGCCAACCGGGCTTCGAGACGTTTCGAGATGCCGGGTCGAAGAACCACTTCTTCCACTTCAACGACGATGCCGGCCAGGCACTGTTGTACAGCCAGGGCTACCGTAACGGCAAGAGCCGCGACAACGGGATCGTTTCGATCATCAAGCATAGCGGCCACCGGGCTTCGTACCTGATCAAAGAGGAGGATGGGCGTTATTTCTTCGTCATCCTCGCCGGCAACCGCCAGCAAATCGCGCGCAGCCGGTATTTCAGCAGCGAAGAGGACACCGAGCGGTACATCCGGTTTTTTATCCATGCGATGCCCGGTTTCGCCTCGGCCTATGGCGTGACGCTGGCGCCCGTCGCGCCACGCCTCGTCACCGAAACGGAACGTCTGACCCTCGCCGCTCCGCGGCAGGCACCCGTGTCCAGCATTCCCCCTCCCAGGGCCCCGGATGCCCCGCCTCGCCCGAGTGCGGTCCCTCAGCCCGCCGCCGGGCCGCAAGAGCGTGCCGGCGCACGCCTCTGGCTGCCGTGGATCATCCCCCTGCTTGCCATACTGCTCCTCCCCTTTTTCCTCCGCGGGTGCCCGTGGTGGGCCGGCGCCGTCCCCGCCGGCTAGCTCAGCGATTCCATCTGACGATGTCGTTCCTCCTGAACCGCCGCCCCTGGTGGCGGGTGACCGCATCGGACCCGACGCGGCGGCGCTGCAACTCGAGGCCGAAAGCCTGGGTGGTCGTCTCGCCGACTTCCTCGGGACACGGGGCCACGAATTGCCTCGCGTGTTTGTGTTGGATGAGATCCGATTTGGCTTCCAGGCCACGGAAGTAAACGAGGCCGGGCAACTCCAGGCAGCCGGCCTCGCCAAAACACTTGTTGCCTATCCGGCGATCCGTCTCACGATTCAGGGCCATGCCGACCGCGCCGAAACCGACCGCCAGGTGCTCTCCGAGGCCCGCGCCCGTACGCTGTATCAGTATCTTTTAGATAACAACGTCGACGCCTCCCGCCTTCAGGTCGCTGGTTTCGGCGCAACCGATCCCATCTCCAAGGGCGACGACAGCGAAAGCCGGCGGCAAAATCGCCGGCTGGCGATCCTCGTAGAGTGAGACGCGACGATGATTGGCGATGAGCAGCGCCGCTTCGTTCATCACTAATCGCTGATCGCCAATCAGTTATCTCTCGCCCCCTGCTCGATCCAGGCAAGGATGGTAGCGTAGCCCGAGCTCGAGGCCGAAAGCACCGTTCCCCCACCGTGGCCGGCGCCGCCCGAGCCTTTCACCAGCAACAGGCTGTTGGCCGGGGAGCCGGTATCGACGACCGAAGCAACCGCGCCGTACGCGCCGCCGCCGCCAGCGTACGTCCAGCCGCCGGCGCCGCTGCTATGGCAGGCAGGGCATCCGCGAAGCGCCGGGACGACGTTTGCGGCAAAGCTCACATCGCCGGTGATCGGTCCGCCATTTCCCCCGTCGTTCGTTTCAAATCCGCGACTGAATGGATTTTCAGTCCCGCAACCCGCGAGAAACAACGCGGCAAGTAAAACACCCAGCGTATGGTTCATAACATGTACCGGAGTGCCGGCCCCTATTTCAGGAACTCGGCAAAGACGACAACCCCACGCTCGGCGGCGGAGGTGACCGAGTTGGAACTCCATGTGGCGCCGCTTACCCCATCGATGTCGTTACCAACGACGAATGGGTCGCCGGCTTTTTTCTCGACAAACTGCTTGAGGAAGCCCCAGGTGCTGGCCGATTTGCCTTTGTCCTCGCCAAAAACAGTAAAGCCGAGATCGTAGATCTTACCTTCGGGATTCAACGCCACGAGCAGCTGCAGTGGCCCCTCTTTCCCTTGTTCATTGACAATCACGACCGTGCCCGTCACGGTGGACTTGTCGGCCCCGATGCCCTGATAGACCGTGTAGGTGCCGGCTGTTTCGACCCCGTAAGTCTGGGCAAGCGCCTTGCTCTTGTCCGCATCTACGGTGACGGACACTTTCTTGAGCGTGGCGGCTCCGTGGTTCTGGAGCATTTCCTTGAGGGCGTCTTTCATCGTGACGACCCCGTTGGTCTTGGCTATCTGGGCTACGGCCGGCTGCGCGCCCAGGGCGACGGCCACGAGAGCGGTAGCGAAAATCAGATTGAGTCGACGCATAGTCAGGATATATCGTTGGTGTGAGGATGAAGAAACCAGAGCTGGTAGATGCCAATGACAAACACCAGCAGGAAGGACATGGCCATCACCATGCCGGAAACGACGAGGAGCCAGGCAAAGCCCGCACCGACGAAGCGGGTCAGCAGCATGCTCCAGATATCGAGCACGGAAGCGGCGAAGGGCGCGACGATCAGGGCATTCTTCAGCCAACCGCGCAGGTCCGCCAGGGCTATAACGAGGCCGCACACGAAAAAGATCGTGGTATAGCCAAACAGGTGAAAATGCCCCTCGGACACCAGCGCTTCAAAGGTAGGGATAGAGACGATGGGTTCGTCGGACATGCTTTCGTCCGTATCCAGATCGTCGAAGCTAAATTCTTCCGATTCCTCGCTGACGCCGGCCTCTCCCTCGACCGGAGTTTCCTCTAACCCTTCCATTACACGGCGAGAGGCTTCGTTTCCGTAATAGCGCTCTGCCGCCTGGTCGGGGCTGAATCCAATCTTCAGAGCGATGTTCGAAAGCGCGAAAATATACCCTGTGCCGAGCGTCATCAACGCAGCGGTAAACAGCAGCTTAAACGCCATCGGGAGGCGGGAAAGGCGCATTGTGGGGAGTGAGTCCATAAGGGTGGTGAGTTAAAGGGACCGGGTGGTTCGGGGGGTGTCTTAAAACTCAAAGATCATCGCGAATCGAAATAAGTCGTTATCGACCTCGTTTACCTCCTCCTGATTAAACTGGTACTGGGCCAACAGCATAAGGTGTTGCTGGATTCGTGTGATGAGGGCGACCTCCCAGTTGTGGCTGTCGTTGTTCGTCACGTCGTCATCGAAATCGATGATGGTGCCGTAACGGACGCGCGGAGTGACGACTCGGAGGCCACGATAGGAGACTTCGGCGTAGTCGCCGTAGCGGAAATACCAGCTTTCGCTGTTATTATCGGGGTCGACCAGCACGTCATCCTGCACCTCGGCGCGGGCGAACGCGGCGCGCAGGCGGAGATCGCGCAGGAAAGGGACGTCGAGCAGGCCGTAGTCCAGCAACAGGTCGCCGCCCCAGAGCAACACCTGCCCTTCCGCGTCTTCGACCCCGAACTCGTTATACAGGGCGGAGCCCCAGGCCTGAATCTTACTCCCCAGGCTCAGGTGGAGGCGACCGCCATAGGCGAACAGATCGTCCGCTCCACCATTCGTGAAGCTGATCACCTGGCCCAGCTCGTTCTGGAAGCCGCGAATAGCAAAGAGATCGCCGGCGATCGCCATATTGTCGCCCGAATACACCTGGCCATGGAGGTTGCCCCCGAATTCCGACCACACGTTCGGCAGCAACAGGCCCGTAAACGGATCCCCCTGACGGCCGCCGTAATAGTGGTGGAACGGAGTGGCGCCGAAGGGCACCCAGATTTTGCCGGCGCGCAGATTAAACCGACTGGAGAGGTCGTAGCCGATTTCGTAGTAGGATAAATCGAGTACCTCGGCATCGAGGGTGATCCGATCCGTCGGAGTCACCTTCAAGAACAGAAACTTGTGGTAGTTGCGGATCGATCGCTGTTGGAGGGCTTCGTTCTCCAGGGGGTTCTGCACCTCGAAGTTGACGTCGAATCGACCGCTTATGTGTACCATGTCCAGCCATCCGCCGAGCGACTCGGTGGCCGGCGCCGGCGGTTCTTCCACGATATCGTCAAAACCAAATTCAACGGACGAGGTGTCTTCGACGACCTGGGCGTTCACCGGAGCCGTATATACCAGTAATAGAAGCAGCACCAGGGAGGCAGCGTATGGGTAGCGCATGGCGTTCTGTGTATATTGTGGCCGTAATGACGCCCGTTTTCGCCGGGAGCGCCATCTGTGCGTGAGAAAACTACGTCTGACGCGCTGACTGCAGAATACCAATTTAACCTGACCCTAATGTAGGGAACTCCCCTAGAGTAGGCGTAAGGATATCACTACTTCCCGCATTAATACTCCGGCATATCTTCGCATCTAATTACCGGGCCCAGTATACTGGATAGGTCTACGAAGACGGCCATCTGAACGCGTCCCTGTCGGATCTGGCACGCCCGCTCACCCCAAGAAGAATATCCCCTATGCGCACGCGCTACTCATCATTTATCATTGGACTCGCAGGTCTGCTCGGTGCATTCAGTATGGTAATGGTCGGAGGCTGCGATCTCCGCGAGGTCGTGGAAGTCGAACGGCCGTTTTTCAAAGATCCTCCGGCTGAAGCCCTGGGCTTCCTGGGGTATGACGACCAGGATGAGAAGCTGACGGTGTGCGGCAACTGCCATGTCGGCCAGCAGGCCGAGTGGCAGTTCACGGCACACGCCGGCGCGTGGGCCGGCCTGCAGGACGGCGGTAATGCGCAGGCCTTCTGTGAGAATTGCCACGCCGTCGGGGCCCTCGGCAATCCGCTGACGGATGCCTCGGGCTGGGAGGCCACCCAAGACGAGCGGTACCACGACGTCCAGTGCGAAAGCTGTCACGGTCCGGGCCAGGCGCACGCCGCCAATCCGGACATCGACACCGCCCACCCGATTGCTTCGTTGTCCGTGGGCGACATCACGGCCGATATCGCCAACGCGACCGGTTGCGCCGAGTGTCACCAGGGCGCCCACCACCCGTTCGCCGACGAATGGGCCCAGTCCAAACACGCCACGGTGGTCGAGTCGGCCGCCGGCCGCGAGGCCTGCCAGGGCTGCCACCGCGGTCAGGGTGTACTTGCCGCCTGGGGCGTGACGGACAACTACGTGGAAAAGGACTCGCCCGAGCATCTGGCCATCACGTGCGGCGTCTGCCACGACCCGCACAACGGGGAGAACGGAGGCCAACTGCGCCGCCCCGTGGCCACGGTGTCCGTCGAGCAACACCTGTGCGCGGCCTGTCACGACCGGCGGACGGTGCCAGACCCGAATTCGGCCCGCGGCCTGGAACCTCATGCGCCGGAAACCGCCTTGCTCGTCGGCGACGCCGGCTGGTTTCCGCCGAACGCCAACATAGACCCGGGCGAAATCATCGCGACCCACGGCAGCGAGGCCAACCCCAAACTCTGCGCCACCTGCCACGTGAACAGCTTCGAGGTGACGGATGAGGACACGGGCGACTTCGTGTTCAGCGCCACGGGCCACCTGTTCACCGCCATGCCGTGTGTCGATGCCCAGGGTAAGCCGACGACCAATACCGATTGCGCCATCTCAACGGCCGAGCGCTCGTTTGACTCCTGCGCCTCGTCGGGTTGCCACGCCACCGAAGACGCGGCTGCGCTGGCCATGGCGACAACGAGCGACCGAATCCAAGATCTCGCGGACGATCTGTTCGCGCTCCTGTCGATCGTGGACCCGAATCTGGAAGAAGCCGGCGGGGTGATCGACCCTGCCGACCCGACGTTCACCACGGCGGAAGGCGCCTTCTTTAACTACCACCTGGCCGAGTTTGGCGGGGATGTGTACGGTGGCACGGCCCACAATCCGTTCCTTATCCAGTCCCTCCTCATCGCCAGCATGGACGCCGTGCTCGAAGAATACGGCAACGAAGGACCGGGTAAATTGACCCGCGATCTCAAACAGGAGCTCCAGGATGTCCTGGACCGCATGCCTCCTAAAGGCAGTATCAGGCCGTTGGTGCGGGAATAGGTTGGCAGGTTACAGGTTGGCAGGTTACAGGTCTAATAAACCTGCAACCTGCCAACTTGCCAACCTGCAACCCCCTACTGCCTGAACCCCGCCGCATTGGCGAGGCTTTCCTCGGGCAGCCAGTTGTGCGTTACGCGGTAGCCGGCGCCGACAAACCCGAACCCGTTCTCCACATTGTCCATCGTGCCAGGTTGTACGAGGATTTCCGGATCGAAGCCGCCGGCGGGAGGAGACCACTCTTCGTTCGCGGCCAGAAACCGGATCTGAATGCCCCGGAGCTGAATGCCGGGCGCCAGCTCGATCGCCCGCTGGGAGCGGATATAATCCAGAACGGTTCGGTAGTCCCGGGCCAGATTAACCTGGATCAACCACCCATCCGCCACGCGACTGGCCTGCTCGTTATAGGGAATCACGAGCGATTCGAGCTTCTCTCCCAGCGAAGCCTGGGTGTAGTCGAACCCGTATTCCAGTTCCAGCTTGAGCAGGTTGGGCACATCGCCGAGGACGCGGACTGGTACGATGGTGCTTGAGGCCAACGAGGGGGATTGGATCACGATCTCGCTCTCACCGGGCACCCGCACGGTGACCTGCGTCTCGACCCCGGCGCCGTTGGCCACCCGCACATCGTAACGCCGCCCGAAATCGGCTGCTCCAGGCCACCAGTACATATGCACGAACGAGCCATCGGGCTGGCGAATCAACGAGTCCTGCCAGGTGCTTGAGGCGCCCGTTTCGGTATTGGTCCAACTGAACACGGCATCGAGCGGCGCATCGGTCAACTGCCGGAGTTGTCCCTCGACGGGAAACACGAGCACACGCTGGGTATCGAGCTGCGGCGAGACCACGCCGTAGAGGGTGAACGGCTGATCGGTCCCGATCACCGGGTTGATGTCTGAATCGCAGCCGGCGACCATCCCGGCGGCAATCACGGCGCACAAGAGGGATGCACGGATCATTGGAAGGCGACTTTTAGGCCCAGTGATGGGATGAACGGAAGCTGATCGACGCGTTGCAGGGTGAACACATCCAGATAAAAAATGTTGGCGCGGTCGTACACGTTGAGCACACTCGCCTGCGCCGTGAGCCGGCTCCGCCCGATGACGAACGACCGCTCGACGCTCACGTCCAGCCGGTGGTAACCCGGCAGTTGCGCATTATACGGTCGCTCGTAGATCACGCGACGCGACGCCGGCAACTCGCCGACGTTGACGATGTCCTCGATGAGCGCAAACCCGTCGAACCCGATGGCACGGCTATACGGCAGGCCGGCGCCGTAGGTCCAGTGTGCGCTCACCTCGAATCCCCGCACCTCGACCCCCGTCAACAGGTTGAGCTGGTGACGCCGGTCGTGCGGCGGGCGAAAATCGAGCGTCTCCACGCCGTACCAGACCTGGATACTGGCCTGCTCGGCCTGGTACCGGGTGGCGGAATAGCCGTAGTTTACCTGGAGATACAGCGGCCCGCGCTGCGCGTCCATACGCACGTCGAATCCGGCCGAGCGGCCGGAGGCCGGCTGCATGCGGGTCGTGAACCGCGGGTAGGCTGTCCACTCGGCCACCAGCAAGTTCGCGTAGTGCTTGTAGAAGCCCTCGGCCGACAGCCGGATCCCCCGAGCGGTGTCGATGCTGTACCCGACGATTGCATGGGTGGCCTTCTGGATGCGTCCGGCGTCGACACTCCGAGAACGCCCGTCCTCGGGGGGGATGCTCGTCCATGCTGTAAATACATTCGCGGCGTCGCGCCGGTCGGTGAGGCCGACGATCTCCTGGTGGTGGATGCCCGTCGCGGCGCTAATCTGGTGCCCGCCTCGTTCCCAAACGAAGCGTAGCCGCGGCTCCAGGTAGGGCTGGAAACGCACCTTGTAGAATTGGGCACGCAGGGAGGGTTGGAAGCGGGCGTGTTCACCTATCTCGATATCCATCTCCAGAAAATTCCCCCAGTTGCCGAGCCGCGCGTTTCTGAACTCGACATTCTGATACAGCCCACCGAGTTCGCTCGTCAGGGAGATCGTGCGCAGGTCCATGCCGGCGTCTGCGTTCACGCGGGAGCCGACGAAACTGGCCGTGAGCAAGACGTGGGTGTCCTCGATCGACGAGGTACGAACGGGCGCCGCCGCCGGACCGATGCCGTTTTCCAGCCGGGAATGGGAGATACGCAGCTCGGCGGCCACCGGGACGTTGCGCGGGAGGAACAGGTACCTCCCCCCGAGTACCTCGTTGGTCCACGACACTTCGTCCGGCACGAAGTCCGCACTCGCGTCCTGGAGTGTGCCTCTGTCGTTCGTCTTGAGATAGGTGGCGGAGAGGTTGCTGGTGGACGACACCTTCATGTACAACTTGGCGAAGAGATCGTCGAACTCAAACGGCAGGCGGTCGTCGATATACTGCGTGGCGATCCGGTCCAATAACGCTTTGCGGTACGAGGCCAGCAAGGAAACACGTCCCGGGATCAGCGGCCCCTCGAACTGGAGGGCGCCGATGAAGGGGGAGATGGCGCCCGAGCCGGCGAACGACTGCGTGTTGCCATCACGCGATCGGATGTCGATCACCGACGAGAGCCGGCCCCCGAATTTAGCGCCGAACCCGCCGGCGTAGATATCGGCCCGATTGACGATATCCGACGGAAACGCAGAATAAAACCCGAGGATGTGGAAGGGCTGGTAGACGAGCATCCCGTCCAGCAGTACCATGTTCTGCGACGGCTCCCCGCCGCGGATAAACAGCTGGCCGCCCTGGTCGCCGGTGGACACGACGCCCGGGATGGTTGTGAGCAGCGACGCCAGGTCGCCCGAGACGTCAGGCGTGGGCACCCGGTCGATGTCGGCCGCTCGGATGGTTTGCAGCCCGGCCACGGGCACCGCGACGGAGGCGATGCCGGCCGACTCCACCACCAGTTCGTCCATCTCGGTTTCGACGGGGTGAAGCACGATGTTGACGGTAAGCACCTGGCCGGGCGCCAGGTCGAGCGAGTCGCTATAGAGGCGATAGCCGATAAACGAAGCGCGCACCACATACGCGCCGGGGTCGAGCCGTGTCAATTGATACAGGCCGTCGGCCCGGGTGCTCGCCCCCTCGGACACACCCACTCCCTCGACGACGACGTTCACGAGGTCCAGCGCCTGCCCGGACGAGGCGTCCGTCACAAAGCCCCGAAGCGAGGCCTGTTGGGCGTTGACTGTACCGGGTGCAAGTGACCAAAAAAGTAAACCCAAGAGCAGGCCTACCGACCGAAACGGTCTGCCTTTTTGACGTTTCACTGCGTGCACGGATTGATGTATAAGGAAGCGCCCGAAAGTACGCCCCCCCTCCATGACGTGCTCTTTTTTGTGGCCGAACGGTCGGTATTTAACACGACCTGTATATCCTCTTAACAGTCTTAGCAACTGTCTTCCCCGGCGAGTGCCGGCGAAGACAGTTGTCGGTTTAAGGTTTAAGGTTTAAGGTTCGAGGTTTAATGCGTGAAGCTCGTTGAATTTCGAACCTTAATACTTCGGACACTTTTTGTAGCTGGACCGTTCCTGACGATCAGGCCCCTCCTCGCCCCGAGAGCCTGCCCCGTACTTGATACGGGGAGGGGCCTGAATTGTCACGCGGCAGCGCACTCCTTTGTAAACTGTCCGAAGTATTAAACCTTAAACCTTCAACCCCTTCAAAACTCCAGCAACTGCTCCAGCGCCCCCTGCAGGCGCGATTTGCCGCTATAGAGGTCGCGCTCCAGCTGGGTGGAAAACGGGATGGGGGTGTCGAGCGACGCGACGCGCATGGGTGGGGCGTCGAGGTAGGTGAAGGCCGCTTCGGCGATGGTGGCGCAGAGTTCGCCGCCGAAACCGCCGGTGAGCGAGGCCTCGTGGAGGACGATCATGCGGCTCGTTTTTTTAACGGAAGCGAGCACCGTCTCGCGGTCCCATGGCACCAGGGTGCGGAGGTCGATCACTTCGACCGATGCCCCGCTGCGGCTCGCTTCGGCAGCGGCGGCTTCCAGCGCCCAGTGGACCCCGACGCCGTACGTCACTATGGTCGCGTCCGTCCCCTCTCGCGCGATTCGGGCCGAGCCGAGTGGCGTCCAGCACGGGCCGGCTGGCGCCTCGCCCTTGATGGATCGGTAGAGGAACTTGTGTTCGAAGAACAGCACCGGGTTCGGGTCGTCGATCGCGGCGCGGAGCAGCCCCTTGGCGTCTTCGGGGTTGGATGGAATCACCACCTTCAGGCCCGGCACGTGGGTGAACCAGGCTTCCATGGATTGCGAGTGGAACGGGCCGGCGCCGATGCCACCGCCAAACGGGGCGCGGATCGTGACGGGCACGGGGGCTCCCCAGCGGTAGTGGGTGGTGGCGAGGTTGTTTACAATCTGGTTGAAGCCGCACGTGATGAAGTCGGCATACTGCATTTCGACGACCGGGCGGTAGCCGGCCAGCGCTAGCCCCAGCGCCGCGCCGATCGCCCCGCTTTCGATGATGGGCGTATTACGCACGCGCGCCTTTCCGAAGCGCTCGACGAATCCTTCGGTCACTTTAAAGACCCCGCCGTATTCGGCGATGTCCTGCCCCATCAGCACCAATCGGTCGTCCGCCTCCATGGCCTGCCAGAGGCTCTGGCGGATGGCATCGACGAACCGCAGCGTTTCACGCGGGCTTTCGGGGGTCGATGGCGGAGGGGGTGAAGGCGCGAAGACATCACCCCGCTCGCGCTCGGCTGTGCTCACCTCTTCGGGCTGCGCGAGTGCGAACTCCGCGGCAGCCTCCACGCGGGCCTCGAGTTCAGTCCGCAACGCCGTCATTGCTTCCCGCGTGAGCTGTTTTTTGCGAAGAAGCACCCGTTCGTAGCGCGCGACAGGGTCTTTCTTCGCCCATTTCTGCATGAGTTCAGGCGGAACGTATTTCGTGCCAGAGGCCTCCTCATGGCCGCGCATCCGGAAGGTGACCATCTCGAGCAGCGTGGGCCCCTCGCCGGCACGGCCGCGCTCGGCGGCCGCGCGGACGCGCTCGATGACGGCCTCCAGGTCGTTCCCATCCACCACATGGCCGGGGATGCCGTAGCCGGCCGCCGCCGTGGCGAAGTGGCGCGCCGCCATGATGTCGCCCGTCGGGGTGGAGAGGCCGTACTGATTGTTTTCGATCACAAAAATGACCGGCAGCTTCCAGACGGCGGCGAGGTTGACCGCCTCATGGAAATCTCCCTCCCGGGTGGACCCATCGCCCACAAAAGTAAGAGCGACCGTGCGGCGATCGCCGAGCTGGCTGGCGAGGCCCAGGCCGCAGGCCACGGGCAACATGGCCGCCAGATGGGAGATCATCCCGACCAGCCGTTTTTCCGGTAGACCGAAGTGGAAGGTGCGGTCGCGCCCGTGGGTATAGCCGCCCGCTTTGCCCATTAGCTGGCAAAACAGCGTGTCCAGCGGCAGCCCGCGCGTCGTCCACACGCCCAGGTTGCGGTGCATCGGGAGGATGTGGTCGTCGTCTTCCAGCGCCAACACACACCCCACGGCGATGGCTTCCTGCCCGAACCCGCTAAACCACTTTGACAGCCGGCCCTGCCGGATCAGCCGGAGCATCTTCTCCTCGATTACCCTGGGTAATACTAAGGCGCGATACCGGGCGCTTGCCTCCTCGTCCGTGACGTCGGTCTGTACTACTTCCGTTTGCATGTGTGTGTTGAAGGGACGTTACGCGTTGAACGTTATTACGTGAAGCAATCACGATACGTGGACGCAATCACCAAACGTGGACGCAATCACAAAGCGTGGACGCAATCACCAAACGTGGACGCAATCACCAAACGTGGACGTGACCATGATACATGGACGCGATGTATCGCGTCCCTACTTTTCACTTTGCATTTTGCATTTTGCCTTCTCACCTCCCTTTCCCCATCACCGCCGTTTTGATCGTCATGAAGAGGATTTTAAAATCCATGCGCAGGCTCATGTTGGCGATGTAGAACAGGTCGTATTTCACCTTTTGCTTCACATCGGCGAGGCTGGCGTCGTAACGCCAGATGACCTGGGCCCATCCGGTGATGCCTGGCTTGACGCGCGAGCGCCGGCTATAGAGGGGTATCTCGTGGGAAAGGCGTTCGACGAAATAGGGTCGCTCGGGCCGCGGGCCGACGAGGCTCATCTCCCCTTTGAGCACGTTGACAAACTGCGGGACTTCATCCAGCCGGGTCTTCCGGAGCCAACTCCCGATCGGGGTATACCGCGGGTCGTCTTCGCTGGCCCATACGGGGCCCGTTGTAGCCTCGGCGTCCTGGCGCATGGTTCGGAATTTAAACATCGTGAACACGCGACCGTGCAGGCCCACACGTTGCTGGCGGAAGATAGCCGGCCCGGGCGAGGTGAGCCGGATCAAGACCGTAAGCAACACCCAGAGTGGAAGACCAACAACCAAAACGATCAGGGAGACGACGACGTCGATGATGCGTTTCGTGCTCTCTTCCCACGCCGGCATCGGCTCCGGCAGCACTTCGATGAGGGGAAGCCCATAGAGATGTTCGGTCCGCGCCATGCCGCCGATGACCGAGTAAAAGTCCGGCACCAGCTTGAGGGACACGGGTTTGCCGTCGCAAAGGCGGAGCACATCCATCAGCGAGGCCTGATCGTCCGCCCCGATGGCGATGAGCACATCCTGGACATTGAGCTGGTCGATGAGGTCCGGCAAGACTTCGATATCTTGCACCTGTTCGACCGGGGACTCATCAGCATCCTCCTGCCCCTCGCCAGCCAGGGCGCGCTGTAGCCTCGTCTCTCGATGCCCGATTCGGAGGGCGCCGACCACGTTGAGACCGGCCGCGGGGTAACGTGCAATGTCCTCATGCAGCTGCTCGACGCGGTCGCTCCACCCCACGATCAGCGCGTTGTGTGTGCCGTACCCGCGCAGGATAAGCACCTTTTGCACGGTTCGGACGAGGATTCGCCCGAGCGCCACGAGGAGGTAGACATCCAGCCAGTAATAAAAGATCAGCGCGCGAGTCGACCCCGGCTGGAGGATATCGATAAAGATCGCGAAGACGAGGACGAGGATGCCGATGGAGACGACCTTCATCAGGGAGACGAGTTCGTCGAACCGGCTGGATGCGTACCGTTCGCGGTACATCCCGAAGAAGAAAAATACCAGCAGCCAGTAGCCGGCCAGGGCGAGCACGACCGAGACGGGTTCCGGGTAAAACCGGGGATCGTCGAACCAGCCCCACTGGAATCGCGCCAGATAATACAGGACAGACGCGAGGCACACGGCGACGGCGTCCGCCAGGAGAAGGGCTATGAATTCAGCCTTGCGTGTCACGAGACGTCAGGTGGTCGGCTTCGTACAGCTGGCAACATGCTGTAGCAAACGGGCCGGCGGGTTATTCGAGCCGGAATTGGAAGGTGATAACGCCGATCTGATTCTCCTGGGGGACATTCGGAGGCAGTGGGTTAAACCGCCAGCGGGTGAGTGCTTCCATGGCCGACTGCTCCAGGCGAGGATTGCCTTTGAGCAGCGGGACGCGACGGATGATTTCGCCGGTGGGGCTGACGGTGATTCGGATGCGGATCGTTACGTTGACTTTCTCGACGTACAGGGGCAGCGCGGTGACCAGCGGGGTGCGGTTGAGGCCCTCGATCTGGTACGGCGCCGTCTTGGCCTCGTCGGAGCCCTCGCCCTGATCGCCGATCTCGGCGCCGGCATTTCCATCTACCGCGCCGCTGCCCAATGGCCGCAACGGCCGGGGTTGGGGCGTTTCTTCTTCCTCGATCTTCTCTTCCTCCTTCGGATCTTCTGGCTTGATGGCCTCTACCTCGGTTTCCGGGGTGGAGACGGTTTCTTCATCGACGCTGGGCTGTTCCTGGTCGGGGAGATCGACCGGTTTGGAAACCTCAGGATCACTCGGCGCGGGCCGCTCATCGAGGGGCTGTTCCGGATCCGGCGTGGGGCGCTCCTGCTCGGGCACGGCCATTGGCGCCCGCTGAACGGGCCGGCCTTCGGAGAAGGTGCCGAACTCCACCTGGATGAACCCCAGCTCTTCCGGGATGAGCGGGTCCGTCCGAACAAAATACAGGAGGATAAACAGGAGGAGGTGCAGGGCCAGACTCGAGATCAGGCCGAACCAGTCGCTCTGGTGCATGCGCTTAGCAGGATGATCGGTGTGTACCGGTGCGTGCAGTGTACCACACGCGAGACAAAATGACAAAACCGGGTAATCCGGCAGGAAAGCTATCGAACCCGCCGGCCGTGCCGGTAGAACGTCGCAACCGGGGATTTAGTGCCGAGTGTGGCGAATCCGTCAGGTATCCGACCGCCAGTGCGAATCCACGATGTACCGCGGCCGGCCCTTTACGGCTTCGTATACCCGCAGCAGATAGATCCCCACTACCCCGAGAAACAGGAGCTGGACGCCGCCAAAGAAAAACCCGACGAAGATGAGCGCTGTGCCGAGAGTGATGCCCCCTTCCCCGGCCAACGCCAGCCCAACGGCGAATAGCAACCCGAGGACAGCCAAGACCGCGACGCCGATCCCGAGTCGGATAACGATCCGAAGCGGCTTGTCCGAGAACGAGGTGAGACCGCTAAGGGCAAACCTCAGCATGTTACCGAGGGAGTATTTGGATGAGCCGGCGGCCCGCGGCGCACGCACGTACGAAACGCCGATCTGGTTGAACCCTACCCAGGAGATGATCCCACGCACAAAGGGCTGCTGCTCCCCGATCTTGTTATAGACATCGATGACCTTGCGGGAGACCAACCGGAAGTCGCCTGTATCCAGCGGCATCTCCAGGTCGGCTATCCAGCGGAAGATCCGGTAAAACAGGGCCGCCGTCCACCGCTTGTACCCCGACTCGCCGTCTCGCCGGCTGCGTATCGCATACACGACATCGAACCCCTCGCGCCAGCGGACCATCATCTCGTCGACGACATGGAGCGGGTCCTGCAGGTCAGCGTCCAGGATCACCGCCGCGTCCGCATCAACGACGCCCAACCCGGCCGTGATCGCCAGTTGATGCCCGAAATTGCGAGAAAATCGAACAATCCAGTATCCCGGCAGGCCGGCTATGCCTTCCTGGAGCAGGCGCACGGTGGCGTCCTCGCTGCCGTCATCGATGAATACGACCTGCGTGACATCCGGCCGCGTCGCCCGAAAGGCCGCAATTTCGGCGAGCAGGAGCGGCACGACGGCCTCCTCGTTGAACACGGGGATGACGAGGGCAAGCGTTTGGCGAGATGCGGTGTCGGCAGGGGCGGTGGTCATGCCTGAAAGATGCGGTTTCAAGACACACGCCTCACGACCCGGCAGTCGACCTGCCCGCCTAGAGAACCTGTAACCTGCAACCTGTAACGTGCAACCCGTTTATTCCGGCCGCGCCATCCGGGGCTGCTGGAGGACGAGGCGGGCGGCGATGCGGTGGGAAAAGCCGAGGTCGGCGGTGAGTCCGGCGAAGTCGCCGAACCCGTAATCGATGGAAAACTGATTCAGGCGGAGGCCGGCGCCGACGTTGGGGGTCAGGTTGATCCCGCCGATGGTGTCGTCGATGAGCATCCGGCTGATGCCGGCGCGGAGGGCAACGACGTTTTTGAACAGGTATTCGGCCCCGATGCGCGGGTGGAAGGAGACATCGCCGGCGTTGAGGACGTACGCCTGCTGGCCGTCGAAGGCGACGTCGAGGTCGAACGCGAGGGTAAGATTGCTGGCGTTAAACGGAGCGACGTAGCCGGCGCCGAGGCGCAGAACCGGCAGCACAAGCACTGTCCCGCCGTCCGGGATCTCCTGCCCAAAATCCTCCAGCGCGGCGAGTTCGGCCTTGTTGACGCTCCAGCTCTGGAGCATGGTCGAGATATCCTGCAGGTTCGCGCCGAGGAACACTCGGTCGTTCTGGTATTGTGCGCCGATGTCGAAGCTGTACCCCCAGGCGTCGGCAAAATCCCCGATCTTGCGGCGGATGAGCTTGCCGCTGACGCCGACGGCGAGCCCGTCGCGGAGCCGGCGGGCGTAGCTGAGCATGATGGCGTTATCCACCGCCGAAAACCGCTCGATGAAGTTCTCCGGGTTCGGCTTCGGCTGGTTGCGCTCGGCATCCCAGGCGTTGAGCGTGTTGGGGATGTCGTCGACACCGCTGCGGATGATCGTGAGGCCGACGGTCGACTGCGCGCTGATGGGCAGCGCCACGGCGGCGTAATCGAACGACACGATGCCGGCGAAGCGCTCGGCGTGCATGTAGGCCACCTCGGGGTACCCGATGCCGTCCATGCCGGCCGGATTCCAGTAGGACGCGCTGACGTCCCGCACGATGCCGATGTGCGCCCCGCCCATCCCGAGGGCCCGCCCGCCGACGCCGCCCGAAAGGAAGTCGGCCCCGTATTTGGCGGTTTTCTGGGCGAAAACAGGATCGCCCCCCGCAAGGAGTACGATCAGTAGGAGGAGCGTGCGAAGGGAGATGAGACTGCGATACATACGTGCAACAACCTGCCGGCGGGTTACTTGAGAAACGAGAATGAGATTAACCTCCCCTCATTCGTCTTCCCCGCGAAACGAGCGAAGCGACTAACGAAGTAAAGCGGGGATCCATGCTAGATTCAAGACTTGTATGGATCCCCATCAAGTTGGGGAAGACGATCTGAAGATGGGACAGTAACCGTGTGCGTATGGGCCTGAAATGGTTTAGTGGAATCGGGAGGACACCCGCTCGGCTGGTATGACGATAGTATCGCCCCTAAAACGGCCCTTCCGAACCCGCGTTCCCCATCGCCGGCAGAACCCGTGCCGGAACGCACCGGGCCATCGTTCGTCTGATAGCGCCCCTCACCCATCCTACCGCCTACGATGCCCATCACCCTCCGCCACCGGCAAGATAAATATCTTCTGAAGGGCTACCCCTGGATTTTTTCCAACCAGATTTACACGGCCGACGCGGCCGCGACGGGCGACATCGTGGAGGTGCTGGCCGCCGACGGCCGGCCGCTGGGGAAAGGCTTTTATCATGCCGAGTCCCTCATCGGCGTCCGGATGCTCACCATGAATCCCGCCGAGGCCATCGACGAGGCCTTTTTTGCCCGGAAGATCGACGCCGCGCTCGCGCTTCGGCAAAGCTTTTTCCACGACGCCCCCCACTATCGCCTGATCTTCGGCGAAAGCGACGGGTTTCCCGGGACGATCGTCGACCGCTACGGAGATGTGCTGACGTGGACGTGCCTCAGCTTCGGGATGGAGCGGCAGCGCGACCTCGTGCTGGGCCTCCTCGAGGAGCGCCTCAAGCCGGCCGCGATTGTCGAGCGGAACGACGTCTGGCTGCGTGGGAAGGATGGATTGCCCGAGCAAAAAGGTGTCATCCGCGGCGCGCTCGAAGGCCCGGTCCGGATTCAGGAGAACGGGATTCTTTTCGATGTGCAGGTGCTGGACGGCCCCAAGACCGGCTTTTTTATCGACCAGCGGATGAACCGCGCGTTTGTCGGCCGGCTGGCCCGGGGCCGGTCCGTGCTGGATGTGTGCTGCGCCGACGGCGGCTTCAGCCTGCACGCCGCCGCCGGCGGGGCATCGTCTGTGCTGGCGCTTGACATCGCCGAGACCGCCCTCACGCGGGCCCGGCATAACGCCGCGCTCAACGGGCTGGAGGATACGATCACGTTTCAGCTCTGCGACGCCCTGGAGGAGCTGGACCGGCTCAAGGAGCAGGGCAAGACGTTCGACCTGATCGTGCTCGATCCGCCGGCGTTCGCCAAGAGCAAAAAACACCTCGTGGCCGCCACCCGCGCCTACCAGCGCATCAACATCACCGCCATGCAGCTGCTAAACCCCGGTGGCATCCTCGCGACCTCCTCCTGCTCCCACGCGCTGGAGGAGAAAGAATTCCTCAAACTCGTCCATTACAGCGCCATCAAGACGGGGACTACCCTACGTACCCTCCACCACGGCTGCCAGCCCCCGGACCACCCCGTCCTCGACGCCATGCCCGAGACGCAATACCTCAAATTCGAAGTCGTGCAAATGGTATCGTAGGCCGGGTCTCGACCCGGCACAACGTACCCTCGTGCCCGAACGCCATCCGGGTCGAAACCCGGCGTCACACCGGCGACCGCGTTATGCGCCATGGGTCGAAACCCGGCGTTGCCTCAGCGACCGCGGTATCCGCCATGGGTCGAAACCCGGCG
>JAWXAX010000176.1 GCA_034439735.1 Rhodothermales bacterium
GCCCACATCCCACCCGACCGTTGGGGTAATCTGCACCATCTCGCGGCGGGCGGAGGGGATGGCGAAGCCCTGAATCCGGGGCGCATCGCCCCGCCATCCTTCCACGACCATCTTCCACACCAGCCGGCCGCGTTGGCCGCCGGCGGAGAGGAACCCGAACCATTCGTCACCCGGTTTCCGGGCGGCCTCCACATTGGTCTCCCGCCACCGACGCCCAACCCAGCCGGCGACGTACACCGGCTTCGGATACAACGAGTGGCCAAACTCCACCATCAACTCCCAGTCCCGCTGCCCCTCGCCGAGCGGGATGATCTCGGCGTCGACGGGGAAGTCGCCGCCCGGTAACTTCACGCCGGCCCGGAGCGCGACGGGCAGGTTCTTGCCCACCAGCATGGGCGACACACGCAGGTAAAACCGCGGGTCACCCACGCCGAGGCGCTCGCGCCGGCCGGCGGCGTTTTCGAAAATAAGATGGTTGATGGGTAGCTGCGCCCACACGTCCACGCCCCGGAAAAGGCCCATCGCCGCGGTGAGGTACAACGAGGTGGTCGCCGCGTGCCCGTCGGCGAAAATGGATTCCGACCGGCCCTCGGCGTTAAAGGTGCGCGAGGTCTGGTGACGGTACACACTCGCCTGCGCCCACCCGGTGCGTGGGGCCTGGGTCCATTGGGCGTGGGCGTGGGCGGCAGAGAGCATGAATACAAGAAATACCGTAGAGACGCTCCTGTGGAGCGTCTTTTCTGCAAACCAAATCCAGAATTTCCGGCGACATGGTGGCCTCGCTGAGACGCTCCACAGGAGCGTCTCTACATTGGCGCTGTTGACAATGTGATCAGGCGGGACCTTCACGGCACCCCCCACAGTCTCGTCGACTCCTCGAACACCGCCCAGGCAAACCAGAACGCCACATAGGCCTCGGCGATCGGCTCCAGCCGGCTGCCGGCAAGCTCTCCCTCCACGGCCCGGCCGTCTACCTCCCAGGTCGAACCTGTCGCCGTATCCTCGATCCTTCCCTCATGGACTTCAAAGACAATCGGGGCGCCGTTCAGGACGGGGCGGTAGGCCATCGCGGCCTTTTTGGCCGGGTCCCAGAACACAACCACCGGCTGCCCGTCCACCGTATCCGCGACGACCCGCATCGGCGAACCGTCATCCAGGAGGCCAAACGAGTAGGCGACGGCGTCCGCGCCCGGGATGCCCAGGACGCGCTCTTTCGGCGGCCGGCGGCCATCGATCGGCAGGGAAGGAACCAGAAGCCGCCGGTTGCTCTCGACTTCGTAATCGCCATACGGATACCCCGATTCCGCGTAGTTACGCCCGAAGCCCGTCTGCCCCGACAGGACCTCTGTATCGGGGTGTAGCGCCTGCCAGCCGGCCCAGGTCATTTCGATCACCGGCGCCATCTCCAGCCGGGTTCCGTCGCGCTCGCCGCAGCCGGCCTGGCGGTTCATCTGGGGCCAGAAGGATTCTTCCGTGTTCCGGTCGTACATCGTCAGGTTGCTCTGGAAGAGGAGGCCCGATACGCCGAACTCCGCGCCGCCGGCGGCCGTGCGGTCGAACGCCATGCTCGACCCCGTCAGCGGGCAGTAGGTGACGGCCAGCGGGGCGCCGGCGAGGTCCATGTTGACGATCTCGTGGTACCAGAGAATGTTATGGGGGATGGCGATGACGCGGTCGCCGGCGACAAGCCCGATCACCCGGCTGTCGTCGGATAAATACGTGGCCGATGGGGCCGATACAAACGCCGGGTTGGTGAGCGCCGGGATCCCGTCCTTGCCCACGCCGCCATCGCGCAGCAGGGAGAGATCGATGCTACAGGCTTCTTCGAGCGTGGGGCCGTCGTCGTTGCCGCCACTGTCGCAGCCGGCGAGGAAGAGAAGCAAGGATAGGAGGATGAAGTGCGAGCGCATCGTATTAAGGTATCGGTGATCAAGCTGTTAGGTGACTCTTGGTCATCCCGGCCAGTGGGGCGTTACGGAGGGGGAGGGTGAACGTTCTCGCCGCTATTGAGTAGAGGTCGTTCCTGGAGGGAGGAGTCGCCTGGGTTTCCACTCCTCCCCATTCCGTCAACGCTTCGCGCCGACGGGATTTGCCCCTCCTCGGATTGAGGAGGGGCCTTATCGAAAGCAAGGCCCAGTTTCGAAGATCAAACGTAGTATTCCACCTAATCAACCTGCAATCCTTCGGGTCCGTCGGCTTCGCCGCCGTCCCTCAGGACAGGCCTGCTAACCTGCCAACCTGCAACCTGCCAACCATTTTATGCCCATCCTCGCCCCATCCATTCTGTCGGCCGATTTCGCCCGGCTTGAGGCGCACGCCCGCGAGGCGGTGGTCGCCGGCGCGCAATGGCTGCATATCGACGTCATGGACGGCCACTTCGTCCCCAACATCACCATCGGCCCGCTCATTGTCGAGGCGCTGAAGCCGTTGGCTCGGGAGACCGGCGCCGTGCTGGACGTCCACCTGATGATCGAACAGCCGGAGCGCTACATCGACGCGTACGCGAAGGCCGGCGCGCAGCGGATCACCGTCCATGTCGAGACCTGCCCGCACCTGCACCGGACCGTCCAGCAGATCCGCGAGGCCGGCGCCCTGCCCGGCGTCACGCTCAATCCGGCGACGTCACTCTCGACGCTCGATGAGATCCTGCCACTGGTCGACCTCGTGCTGGTGATGACCGTCAACCCCGGTTTCGGTGGCCAGGCGTACATTCCAGGCAGTACCCGGAAAATCCGCCAGCTTCGCCAGGAGATGAAGGCGCGGGGGCTGGACATCCACCTGCAGGTGGACGGCGGGGTCAAAGCCTCCAACGTCCGCGACGTGGTGGACGCCGGCGCCGACGTCATCGTCGCCGGCAGCGCCATCTTCGGCGGCCCGAAGTCGGTGGCAGACAACGTAAAAGCGTTTTTTAACGCTCTCGCCATTTAGCGCGCACCTCGAAACTAGCGGTAGGATCTGTAATCTTGAATCTAAAACCTTTAGTTGCATTGGTAACCGGCGCCAACGCCGGCATCGGGTACCATACGGCGCTCGGACTGGCCCGACAGGGGTACGAGGTCGTGATGCTCTGCCGCAGCGCGGCCCGCGGCGAGGAGGCGCGGCAGCGGATCGTACGCGAGTCGGGCAACGACGCCATCCACCTGCTCCAGGCGGACCTCGCCTCGCTGGCCGACATCCGGCGGGTGGCGGGGGCGTTTCTGGATCGGTTCGATCGGTTGGATGTGCTGGTAAACAACGCCGGCCTGGTCCGCGCGAAGCGGGAGGAGACCGTCGATGGGTTCGAGATGACCTTCGCCGTAAATCATCTCGCCTATTTCCTGCTCACCCACCTGTTGTTGGACCGGTTGAAGGCGAGCCCGCCGGCGCGGATCATAAACGTATCGTCCAATGCCCACAAGCGGAGCCGGCTCAATTTCGACGATCTGCAGGCCGTCCGCCGGTTTGCTCCGTACCGGGTTTACGCCCGGTCCAAGCTCGCCAACATCCTCTTCACCCGCGCGCTGACGCGCCGGCTGGACGGAACGGGCGTGACGGCCAACAGCCTGCACCCCGGCGTGGTGCGGACGAACATCGCCGGCAGCGGCTGGCACCCGCTGGCGATCGGGTTTCGGTTACTCGGGCTGTTTTACCTGAGCCCCGAGCAGGGAGCGGAGACGTCTATATACCTGGCCAGTTCGCCCGACGTGGCCGGCGTAACGGGTCAGTATTTCGACGGGAAGAAATCCGTCCGCGCTGCGTCGGCGGCCTACCACGACGACGACGCGGAGCGGCTCTGGCGGCTGAGCGCGGAGATGGTGGGGATCGATGCCTGAAACCGTCCAGGTAGCCCTGCCGCTGCCGCTGGATCAACCGTTTACCTACACGGTACCGCCTCATCTGCGGGAGCGTGCGGGCGTGGGTTGCCGCGTCCTCGTTCCGTTTGGGCACCGGAGCCAGACCGGCGTGATCGTGGGGGTGGGCGATTCCGGCGCGACTGGAAAGCTGAAGGCGATTCTGGACGTCCTCGACGATCAGCCGGCGTTCACCGACACGATGCTCCGTCTCACCCGCTGGATGGCGGACTACTACGTCTGCGGCTGGGGCGAGGTGCTGCGTGCGGCGCTGCCGTCGGGCACCGACGTAGCCGAAGAACGCTCGATCTCCCGAACCGAAAAAGGGTATGACGAGGCGTCGATTGGAGGGGGCGAGGCGGCGGTGCTGCGGTGGTTGGAGGAGGAGGGGGAGACCACGTTCGAGGAACTGCGCCAGGCGATCCATGGCGTAACGCGGCCGATAGTGGATCGGCTGGAGGCGGAGGGGCTGATCGTGGTGCGCAGCGCCGTCGGTCAGGCGCAGGTGCGCATCAAACAGGTGAAGTACGTACGCCGGCTCGGCGCGCCGGCCGGCGAGGAAAAGCTGGGCGACCGGCAGCAGGCCGTGCTCGATGCCCTGGCCGATGGCGAGGTGATGTCACAGCGCGATCTGCTGGCCACGACGGGCGCTTCCGCGAGCACCCTCACCAGCCTGGCGAAGCGCGGGTATGTCGAGGTGATCGAGCGCGAGGTGATCCGTACCCCCCTCGGCGAGATGCCGGCCGTGCCGGATGCCCCTCCGAACCACGCGCCGCACCCGGCGCAGGTGGCGGCGCTCGAGCGGATGGGTGAGGCGATCGATGCCGGCCGGTTCGAGACGTTTCTGCTCCAGGGCGTCACCGGCAGCGGGAAGACGGAGGTGTACATCGCCGCCCTGAAGCGGGTGCTGGAACAAGGGAAAACAGGCATCATCCTCGTCCCGGAAATCGCCCTGACGCCGCAGACCGTCCAGCGCTTTCGGGCCCACTTCGGCGACCGGATCGCCGTGTTGCATTCGAGGATGAGCCCCGGCGAGCGGTACGACGCGTGGCGGCACCTGCGCGGGGGCCGCTTCGATGTCGTGATCGGGCCCCGCTCGGCCATCCTGGCGCCGCTGGAAAATGTCGGGTTGATCGTGGTGGACGAGGAGCACGAGGGTTCCTATAAACAGGCCGACCCCGCGCCCCGGTACCATGCACGGGATGTGGCCGTGATGCGCGCCCACATGAGCGGGGCCGTGTGTGTGCTGGGCTCGGCGACGCCGAGTTTCGAGAGTTACGTCAATGCCCGCGAGGCCGGCAAATACACGCTGCTGCTGATGCCGCATCGCGTGCCCGTGCCCGGTCGCGAGGCCGCGTCGCTGCCCGAGATCCGGGTGGTGGATCTTACAAAAGAGCGCAAGAAGCACAAGTTGCCCGGCGCCCTCTCCGAGGCGCTGCGGGAGGGCATCGCCTTGCGGTTGACGCGGGGCGAGCAGGTGATCCTCCTTCAGAATCGCCGCGGATATGCGCCCGTGATCGAGTGTATGGCGTGCGGCTGGTCGCCGGCATGTACGGATTGCTCGGTCACCCTCACCTACCACAAAGCGCACAACCACCTCCGCTGCCATTATTGCGGCAAGGCGGAGCGGATGCCTCGGGTGTGCGGGCAGTGCGGGAGCACCGAGCTGAGCCGGCTCGGCGCCGGCACCCAGCGCGTGGAGGAAGAGCTGGCGGCCTATTTTCCCGCGGCCCGCGTGTTGCGGATGGATCTGGATACGACGACCCGGAAAAATGCCCACCATGCGCTGCTGGACCGGTTCGGGCGTGGTGACGCGGACATCCTGGTAGGCACACAGATGGTGGCAAAGGGGCTGGATTTCGGGCGGGTGACGCTGGTGGGGGTGATCGATGCCGATGTGGGGATGTTGATACCCGATTTTCGGGCCGAGGAGCGGTCGTTTCAGCTACTGACCCAGGTCGCCGGCCGCTCCGGCCGCGCCGGCCTATGCGGCGAGGTGCTGCTGCAAACCCGCAATCCCCGGCACCCCGTCATCCAGTTCGCCTGCGCGCACGACGTCGATGGATTTGTTCGCGCCGCCCTGCCCGGGCGTCAGGAGTTCGGGTATCCGCCGTACGGGAGCGTCACGCGGGTCGAGTTCCGAGGGCCAGAGGAGAAGGAGGTGGAGCGACTGGCGCAGCGCTGGGCGCAGGGCGTGCCGGCCGGCGTCGTGCAGGTCCTCGAGCCCCAGCCGGCGCTTATCGGGCGCGTCAAGAATCAGTTCCGTTACCACGTCGTCCTGAAAGCCACGCGGCGAGTCGCCGGGAACGACTTGCAGCGGCTCCTCCGCGAGGCCACGACAGCCCTGGGCGCCCTGCCGCATGGCTACCGATTGGCGGTGGATGTGGATGCGAATACGCTGTATTAGGGCAAAAGGCAAAAGGGAAAAGGCAAAAGGAAAAGGGAGGATTGGGGGAGGAGGGTGGTGGGGATAGGAGCAATCGGTCCGGTTAGGGCGGGTTGTTGTTTAGGCGCTTTCTTGCGGTCAGTATGCACTGAGCCGTTATTCGCGTAAGTTGTTGTGCCTCATCGCGCACGGCAGCGAGTGCTTCTGGGTTGCCCAGTGCCAGGCGTTCGGCAAGTTGAAGCCAGGTCACCGATTCACGGAGTTCTTTCAGGCAGATGCCCATCTTATGAATGAAATCACGCCTACTCTCCGCGGCTCCGGCCTCCGCATAATTGGCCAGAGGTGCGGTACCGCTCCGAATCAGTTGATGTGCGATATGTCTACCCAGGTATGTGCCTGGCATTTGCTCGACACAATTCGCCAGAGCAACAGCGAATTCGAAGAAGCGCGTGTGTAGGTTGTTCATGGGGTACATTGATGGTTTCCTGCGGGAGGCTCTCCCTGTCAAATCTCCCTGTCAAATCTCCGTGTCGAAAATGCGTGATGTACCTATTGATTTAGACACATTTGGGGCTGCCAGCATACCCTGCACCACGACTAATGGTGAAAAATCAACTCTTTTGCCTTTTAGCTTTTCCCTTTTGCCTTTTCCCTTTTGCCTTTCGGCGCAGCCGGAACCATTCCCGCTTTCGCCTGTTTGCCCCCATCCAACCGCGAGATCAAAACGTCTCGCGCCAACATGGGGCAAGTCCCGTACGACCAGCTCCCTCTGAACCCCGTCAGGACCGGAAGGTAGCAGCGGTAGGAGGTTGTAGCGGTGCGATGCGGTAAGCTTGCCCTACTTTTTTTGTCGCAACTTCTCGTTCGAGCGCCGTATCTTCTCGGCACACCCCCACTCTGCACCCCCGTAACCTGTTGCTCCATCCCATGATGCCGTCCTTCGACCTCCTCCTCATGGCGCAGCCCTCCCAGGATCAGAACCCGATTCTGACGTTTCTGCCTCTGGTGCTCATCTTCGTCGTGTTCTACTTCTTCATGATTCGCCCGCAGCAAAAGCGCGAATCGGAACGGAAAAAGATGATTGAAGCCGTGAAAAAGGGGGAGCGCGTGGTCACGATCGGTGGCATCCACGGCACCGTTGCGCAGGTGGATGAAAGCAGTGTGCTCGTTGAGATCGACAAGGGCAGCAGCACCAAGATCCGCGTCGATAAGAGCGCCATCGCGCGCATCGACGTGAAGGAATAGCGGCGACGATGCCTCTCCGCGTGCTCGTCCATCGAACCTGACCCCATTCTGCGGGTAAAACGCCGTGCGATAGAGCATTCAGGACGTTGATTCATGCGCAAGGGTATGGATATAGAACACGCGGAACCGAACGGGAGCAACCCGGCGGGCTTCGACTCGATCGAAGCGGCCATCCAGGACATCCGAGACGGCCGGCTCGTCATCGTCGTCGACGACGAGGAACGTGAGAACGAGGGGGACTTCATCGGAGCCGCCGCGACGATCACGCCGGAGTTGGTCAATTTTATGGCCACTCAGGGGCGCGGACTCATCTGCGTCCCGCTCACCCGCGAACGGACCGTAGAGCTGAACCTGGATATGATGGTCAGCTCCAATACGGCCCTCCACGAGACTTCCTTCACGGTGTCCGTGGACTATCGGATCGGCACGTCGACAGGTATCTCCGCGGCGGACCGCGCACGCACCATCGCCGCGCTCGCCGATCCCACTTCGCGCCCGGATGACTTCGCAAGACCGGGCCATGTCTTCCCTCTGCGGGCCTTAGAAGGCGGTGTTCTGCGCCGCACCGGACACACGGAAGCGGCCGTCGACCTCGCCCGCCTGGCCGGCTTCGCGCCCGCCGGCGTGCTCGTCGAAATCCTCAATGAAGACGGCTCCATGGCCCGCGTGCCCGAACTCCGCGTCATCGCGCGCCAGTTCGACATGCGCATCGTCACTATCAAGGACCTGATCGCCTACCGTCTGCGCCACGAGAATCTCGTGCGCAAACTGGTTTCCGTCCATATGCCAACCCGCTTTGGCGATTTCACGCTGACAGCCTACGAGGAACGCCTCACCGGCGACGTCCATCTGGCCCTCCATAAAGGCGAGTGGACGGAGGAGGACCCGGTGCTTGTGCGCGTTCACTCTCAGTGCGTCACCGGCGACATCTTCGGATCGATGCGGTGCGACTGCGGCGATCAGCTCGCGATGGCGCTTCAGCAGATCGAACTCGAGGGGCGTGGGGTGCTCCTCTATATGAAACAAGAAGGCCGCGGCATCGGCCTGGTCAATAAACTGCTCGCCTATAAGCTGCAGGAAGAGGGGATGGATACGGTAGAGGCCAACGAAGCCCTCGGGTTCGACATGGACCACAGAGACTATGGCACCGGCTGTCAGATACTTCGGGATCTAGGCATCCGGAAAATGCGCCTCATGACGAATAACCCCACCAAACGGGTCGGCCTCGCCGGCTACGGCCTCGAAATCGTCGAGCGCGTCTCAGTGGAAATCGCGCCGAATGACGTCAACGAAAAGTACCTCCGTACCAAGCGTGACCGCATGGGCCACCTCATCCTGGGCGAGCTCAGCCCGCACGATGCGCAGGCGTTGAAGGATGTGCTGTGATACTCACTCCCGCACGATTCGCGTTTCACCGGCAGGGATGGGTCCCACGCGGGTGACGATGCCCGAGGTTGGCCATCGGACGAGCACGCTATCCGCCTGCGAAGCGGCCCCGAGACCGATCGATAGGGCCGTGGCGTCCGACTGTGTCAGGTAGGACGACCCCGTCCGCACCATGCGTCGTTGGGCGACGCCGCCGGCCCACACGGCCACCTGCGCTCCGATAGCCTGCCGGTTGGGCGATTTCCCTTCGAACTCGAGCCGGATCCAGCCGGCCGATTCAGTGTCGTTGCGCAGGAGCCTGGGAGATCCGCCGTTTACTGTGATCAGCACATCCAGATCACCGTCCAGGTCGATGTCCGCCGTCGCCAGGCCGCGGGCGACGATGGGCTCGGCGAAAGCCGCACCGGCCTGGTCCCCGATGTCGACAAACTGCTTTCCGTCGTTCCAGAAGAGCTGAGGCTTTTGCGCGAACGTGATGTCCTGCTGGATGGCGTTGATCTCGGGTTCGATGTGGCCGTTGGCGGCTAGTAGGTCCAGCCGGCCGTCGAGATCGAGGTCGGCGAAGTGGATGCCGAAGGTCAGCGAAAGCAAGGAGGGCCTGGTGAGGCGCGCCGCCCCGGCGCGGTCCTGGAATAACGCGCCATCTCCCACCTGGGTATAGAGCGAGATCGGCTCGCGGGCGAAGTTGCCAATGGCGATGGCCTGTTTGCCATCGTTGTTGATATCTCCCACATCGATCCCCATGCCGGCCCGGGCGCGGCCCACTTCGTCATACGCGATGCCGGCGGCGATCCCGATATCCGTGAACGTGCCGTCCCCCGCGTTCATGTACAGGAAGTTGGGCTGGGTGTCGTTGGACACCGCGAGGTCGGGCCAGCCGTCGGCGTTGAAGTCGGCCACGGCCACGCCGAGCGACTTGCCCTCGGGGTTAAAGACGCCTGCGGCATCGGTCACGTCCTCAAAACCCCGGCCGCCGAGGTTGCGGTACAGTCGGCTTGACTCGCCTTTATATCCTTCCGGGGTGGCGTAAGACTTGGTCTTGCCGTCCCGCGTCACGTAGATGTCTGTCTCGGGCGTCCAGCGGACGTAATTCGCGACGAACAGGTCGAGCCAGCCGTCGCGGTCCACATCCACCCAGACGGCGCTGCTGGACCACGCCGGCGGGGCGTCCGCCGCCAGATTATTGCCGGAGACGCGCATCGCGGCGGTTACATCGGTGAATCGGCCGGCGTCGTTGCGGAGCAGGCGGTTGTCGCCTACGGCGGTGAGGTAGATGTCCGTATCGCCGTCGGCGTCGAAATCCGCGAAGGCCGCGCCCATGCCGTAGAGGGTGAGGTCCACGCCGGCGCGGACCGTGACATCCTCGAATGTGCCGTCGCCCTTGTTTCGGTAGAGTCTGGCGGTGGGCGCCGGCCGGCCTGATTCGTGTCCCGGCCATTCGGCGCTGTTGACCAGCAGCAGGTCGATCCATTCATCCCCATCGTAGTCCAAGAATCCACCGCCGCTGCCGATGGTTTCGGGCATCCATTTCTGGCCGAAGGCGCCGGTGACGTGGACGAAGTCGATGCCGGCCTCCCGGGCGATATCGGTGAAGCGGAGCGCGGCGCCGTCGGCCGCCGCGCGGTCTTGCGTGAAGCCGGGGCGTTCGCGGGTGAAGTTCGGCTGCTCCCGGGGGGCTTCCTGTCCGCCGCAGCCGGCCAGACTGAGAGCGACCAACACTAAAACTAGGCCGATCGAAGCATCGGATAAGCCCATCATCCTGGACTCGATCCAGGATCCAGGAGAGATTGCAACACTTTTCTGGGTCCTGGGTCGGGGCCCAGTATGACGGGAAAAGAGGGATTGAGCCAACCTGAGCCGATGTAGAGTGGTAGATCGTTCTTTTTGAATGAGCTTCATGGCGCTACCGTCACTTCAAGTCGATGAATCCGGATATCCTGAACCATCAGGTTGACGCCGGGATTCTTGAGGCGGTAGGCGCGTGCGACCTCACTGGCCGACTCATCGATCTGGTAATGCTCGAATGCGGCCTCGGCCAGCGCGGCCTCGGCAGTCTGGCCGAGGGCCCTATGGTTGAGCATCAGGTGGTAATGGGCTTCCCGATCCTCAGGGTCGATCGCGAGGGCCTGCGTGTAGGCTTCGATGGAGCGCTCGTACTGTTGATCCAGATACAGGGTGCGTCCGAGTTGCCGCCAGGTGGCGCGGTCTTCGGGGAAAGATTCAAGGACGTAGCGGTAGGCGTCGGCGGCATCGTCGTAGAGGCCATCTTCCTGGCGCGCTAGGCCCCAAACCCAGGCCACCCGTGGATCGCCGACTTCGATGGCCTCACTCTGGTTGAGATGCTCGTAGACGCGGGCGAGGTTGCCGTCCTGGAGCGCCGTTTTAGCGAGATTGAGCGGGCCGTCGACACGGGCAGGCGCGAGGTCGGCGACGCGGGCGAAGGCGCGGGCGGCGCCGCGGGTGTCGTTTTCTAGCAGGAGGCCGATGCCGTAGTCGTTGAATCGGATCCAGGCCGTCGGGTCCATGTCGCCGGCGGCGACGGGGCGCAGCGGTGCGGCGGCCAGTTGAGACGGCACCAGCACCGGCAACGTCACGGCGTGTGCGGCGATTTCCGTGATCGGGAGATCGGGCACGGCATCAAAGGCCGCAAAGCCGGCCGGGTTCGCGTGGTAGGCGAACTCCGTGTAGGCCCGGTCGAACTTACGCCAGAGGAGGCGGGCGCGGACGGTGAGCGATCGGCCGGCCATCGCCTCGGGCACTCGGAAGGTATAGTGGGCGAGGTCGGCCGTGCCCGGGCCGATCACATTGGCGTAGACCGTCGTGTGGATGTCCTGCGCGTTTCGCTTCTGGATCGGGTTGGAGTTTTTATCCACCAGGACCGCTTTGAACGTGTGCGCCATGGGATCCAGGTGGCCGTCCGCGCCAATGGCGCCGCTGATCGCAAGGGTGACGCCGGCTTCGTCGGTTACGGTGAACTCCAGCCACCCTTCATTCGAATCGTTTGTGCCGCCCGGGAACGTGTGTCCCACCCCCTGGTTGCGGACGACGACATCCACCATGACCTCTTCCCCGGCCGGCAGCGGTGGGAGGGTGCCAGCGATGTCCATGATCGGTTCGGGATTCGAAGCGCTCGAGACGGCGAACACCTCTACACGCAGCTTCTCGTTGCGCAGAAACGCCTCGATCCGGTTGATGGTCTCCGTGTCGCCACGGAGGTGGGGCAGGGCGGTGTTGACGGCGATAAAGCGGTGGGACTTTATCATCCCATCGCGGGCCGAAACGTCGCCCAGCGGCGCCGGCTCGAAGGGCATGTGGCAATCCTGGCAGACGCGTTTCACGGGGGGGAGATAAAACGTGCGGGCCGCGTTGAGGGCTACGCCGCTGTCGTGCCAGTTGTCGTATTCGTTTTGTCCGCGGATCCAGCGGTAGTTATTGACCGGTTCGCGTAGGCTCACTTTGTGGCAGGTGCCGCAGTACTCGCTTGTCCGGAAAAACGGCTTGAGCATCTGGCGCATGTGGACCGTCGGCTTGGCCTTCAGCGCGGCATCGTGGAGCAGGGCGCCGACCGTGCCGGTGCGGGCCGTTGCGAAGAGGTAGGGGTCCTCCTGCTCGTCGGCGATGTTGTAGTTGCCGTTTCCGGTCCGGTCGTGGATCGTGTCGATCGCGTGGCAGGCGAGGCAGGTGAGGCCGGCCTGAGCTTCCGCCTTGGTGCGGTCGATGGGCTGGTTCATCTTGCCGGCGAGCATGAGCGCCGGATCGTGGCATCCGCTGCACCACTTGCTCTTCGCCCGCCCGACGCCGTCGGCGCCGATATCGGGGAACGTGGCGATATGCCGCTCGATCCACGGATTGGGCTCGACCGCGTTGGCGCGCATGTCCTCGAGCGTAGCCTCATAAAACGGGTTGTTGAACGACGCGAAACGGTGCGCGGAATCCTCCCACTGGGCCACGACATCGGCGTGGCACCGCTGGCAGGTCTCCGCGCCGATGGGGGTGTCCTTGACGAACCCATACCGGGCGATCTCATCCAACAGCGTTTCCTGGGCTCCGATATCGTCGC
>JAWXAX010000177.1 GCA_034439735.1 Rhodothermales bacterium
CTCGAGAGTCTGTGTCCGGTATTTGCGTTCTTGGTCGGGGGGGGTTGTTACGCCGCTGACGATATGGTAGTGCGTCTCGCCGGCCGGCTTGTTGGGGTTGGCGTACTCGGTGAGATCGAAGCTGACCTGTCCCCGGTAGGTCTGGTATACCGTGGCGATCAGCGCCATGGTCGGCACCGCGACAAACAGCCCGAGAATGCCCATCAGCGCCCCGAAAACAAACAGGGAAAATAGGATGAGCACGGGGTGCAGCCCGACATGGTGGCTCAGGATCCTGGGGATGAGAATGGCCTGCTCCAACAACGACTGCCCCATTAAGATCGTGACGACCAGCACCACGTCCAGAATCCCACGTTCGCCAAAAACGAGGGCGATGCTGATGCCCACGAGATTGGTGAGTATGGCGCCCAGATTGGGGATCATGTTCATCAGGCCGGCGATCATCCCGATCAACAGGGCAAACGGCACGTCGGCGATCATCAGGGCAACAGTCACCACGATCCCACCGATCGCGCTGATCGTCAACTGCCCCCGCAGGTAGTTGCCCACGATGCGGCTCACCTTTTTGAGATATTTCCGTTGCCCGCCAACCAGCGGCAGCAACTCGATGAGGCCCGCCTTGATCACCCGGTAATCCTTGAGCATGTAAAATAGGATAATGGGCATCACCAGGGCCATCATGAGCACGCTGAACAGCGGGCCGAAGGACTGCACCATCTCGGTTACGTTGGAGGGGATGCTCGCCGTCCATGCCCCGGCATACGACCGGAGCGACTCCGTGAGCCGGCTGGCCAGCGCCTCCTTCTCAAGGTCCGACGGCATGGCGTAGTTCAACAGGGGCGATGTCAGCATCCACGAACGAAACTGCTGAAGACTCGCCGTCACGTGTTCCCCAATCGAATCGAGCTGATTGAGCACGTTGGGAATGAGAAAGAGCGCAAATAACGCCACCACGCTCACGATCAGCATCGTCACCACAAACGACGTCAGCCCCCGATGCACTCCGTGCCGGCGATGGAGATGCGTGACGATGGGATCGAAAAGGTAAGCCAGGATATAGACACCGACAAACGGCACAAGCACGCCGGAGACTTCCACGAAGAACCATACCAGCAGCAGAAAGCCACCCGAAAACAGGATGGCATGCGCAATCTTGTGATGCCGGATCGGCCAGAGCAGAATCACGCACGCCCCCGCCAGGATCGCGGGGTTGAGGATCGCCTCCATCACAAACAACAGCGCCAGAAACAGCAGGGCCCCTCCGCCAAACAACAACATCTCGGGCCCCGAAAGCACGGAAGGATGGCGGGATACTAATTTATTGGACGACGCGGTCATGGCTGGCGAAAATCGGCACGGGGGAGATCAGGAAGCCAGCGAGTCGGACTCTAAAATCGTTCCTCACGGGAGAGCCGATTCCAGATTAAAGTGTAACCGATTAAAGTTCGAGTGTCCTTCACGGGAAGGGTTCAAGGTTTAAGGGCACGCCCTTTACGCGTTGATCCTTAATCCTTTAACCTTAAACCCTTCAGTACGCATGCTGCCACAGCAGATTGATCTGGATGGACGACTCGCCCCCGAGAAGGCGTAACAGCAGGGCGTTTACGAGTTGCAGTTCGAGAGTGACGACGGTCCCAACTTCTTGTGTCGCCCCTCCGTTTGCGGCGCCGCCGATCGGTTGGCTGACGGAAGTATATACCCTTGGCGTGACATATTTTCCGGCCGTGACGGTGGCCCCTCGGCCGCTCGGGCTCGTTTCGATCTGGATGACATCGAGCTCCAGGCCCGACCGGCTTACGAGGTTCTCGATGGCGCCTGTCAATAATCCCATCCCCTGGCTTACGGCGAAGCCGCGGCCGGCACTGGCGAATGTGTTATTGGACGCCCCTCCAAGCTGCAGGGCCTCGCTCGCCGGCTGGCCTGTAGCGATGTAGCTCACGATGTCGGTCAGCTCCATCGCCGGCTCGGAACTGAGCGTGAGGTTGAGCTCGTCGAAACGCCCCTCCGCGTCCAGATTGATGATGACCGCATTTTCCTGGCTCCGCTGGGTGGGGACTTCGTACTGGGCCTGGATGGCCATGACCGGCTCCGTGGCACTCCCATTAAACGAAAGTGTCCCCATCTGAATCGCGAACCGCTTCCCGAATTCCTTGATGTAACTGCGCTCCGGGACCACTTCGATGGCTCCAAACACGGTAGCCTCTTGATAGGGCTCCTTCATGAGGTCCAGGCTCCCCGTGAACTGGATCGTCATCTCAGGGTTGAGGCGGGACCTCAGCCAGATGTCGCGATCCATCCGCACGTCGAGATCCATCGACATCGCCTCGTAGAGATCGAACGACGTGGTATCTTTTCCCGTCACGCGGACGCCGAAGGTTCGCTCGAGCATCAGCACATCCGCCGGCGTAAAATCGACGTCACTATCCTCCTCACTCGTCCATGCGTCTAGATAAATATCGCCGCTTCGCAGGAGCAGATCTCCGCTCAGCGCCGGGTTCGCCAGGGTCCCTTCAAGGCGCGCCGTCGCGGACGCCACGGCGCGGTACGCGGCCGCATCCACCGCCAGAAATTCCCTGGCCGTGATGTCCACATCAAACGCACCCTCCGTCAGGCTCGTCATGACCAATACGCCGGCGGCGTCGACTCGCCCACTCCCCGTAAGGGCATGCGCATCGTCGATATAGACGATGTTGTCCCGCGTCGAAACGTCGAGACTCAGCCCGTCGTACCTGACGCCGAGAAACGGCGCGCGCATGTCAGACAACCGGAGGCGCCCTTCGCCCTGCAATCGAGGGGCGGCGGCCGTGCCATCCACCTGGAGTCGCGTCGTCAGGGTTCCCTCGAGCCGATCCATCAGCTCCTTATCCACAAACGGCAAGATCCAGCCGATCGCGAAGGAGTCCGCCTGCGCATTGATTTCCACGGGCCCTTCCGCCATACTCGAGCGGACGGTCATGGCTTCGACGGAGTCGGCGGCGAGCGCGAGATTGGCAGGCAGGAATCCGTTGATCGACAACGTGCTGCCGTCGATGTGCTTCATCAGGACGTCCAGCTGCAGCTGGAGGCTGTCATAACGCGCCACCAGCCCGAGGTCGCCCACGGGCTCTCCGCGGGAGCCGATCACAAGGTTGAGGCTGGAAATAAGACGTGGCGCCGCGGCCGGCCCGCGCAGATCCAGGTTACCCGTGAGCCGGCCCGAGAGCCCCTCGTAGCCCAGCATCTCAGTAACCGCCTCCAGCCGAAACGCGTCGATGCTGACACCCAGGTTCTGGTCCCCGGCAAGGTCCACGACTCCATCCACGGCAATCTGTTGATCGTCGCTCTCCAGCAGGAAGTTGCGGACGCGGTACTGCCCGCCATACGATACGGTCGCTACTCGATCGAGGGTCCACACGTCGCCATCCAGCACGATCCGCAGGTCTTCCAGGTCCACCCGCTGGCTATCGGCGGCGGTGTACGCCGTGCCGGACACCCGTGCTTGCCGCCGCTCATCCATGTAGGCTTCCAGCGCAAAAGGCAGCCGTTCATCCTCGAACGACCCATCGAATTGGACGCGCTCGACGACAAAACCGGGCAGGGAAACGATGTCGATTTGGCCGAATACCTCGCTGTTCACCAGCGTGCGATCCGTCGCCAGGCCGGCAATCCACCGCGCCCGCGCATCGGCTATTCGGGTCGATCCGTACGTGAGGCCGGTGAGTTCGAGGTTCGACTCGAGACGGTAGTCGTTCGGCCGGCTGAAGAGCCGGGCCTCCACCTCCCCACCCTGGACACTGAGGGCATCCACATCAAGAAAACGACGCAACGGCGCCAGGTCGCGTAGTTGACCGGAAACATCCAGTTCGGCCGCCCGGCGGCCCGGTCGCGCATCGAGCGCCACGGCGCCGGCGCCGGCCAGGGCAAACACATCGGTCGCCAGCCACACCGTGTCGATGTGCGCCACGCCCCGGTCGATGAGGAAACGGGTGTGCCCGCCTTCGATGGCCACACCATACAGCAACCCTGCGTCCAGCTCGACGGAGCCGGCCAGCTGCAGCGCGCCGGCTCCGCGACGTGCCGTGCCTTCGGCCTGAAACGAACCGGTCACATGACTCGCCAGCGTGTCGAGCCCCATGAGCCGGGCCATGTCGAATGCCTCAAAAGCGCCCTCGACGGCATAGGTAGGCTGTACACCGAGCCCCCGGACACGCGCGTCGACCTCGGCCGTGCCGTCGCCAGACCGGATACGCGCCGTGGCCTCGCCGTCGCCGTTGCGGAGCCGGCCGGCGAGCGCGACTTCCTCGATAGATGCTCCATTCACCTCGGAGGATGCCAGCGAGAGCGTGGCGTCCAGCGCCATCGTCGCCGGATCGAAGCCGCGACCGGCAGCGGCAAATGCTCCGTTGAGGTCGGTCTCCCACTCCTCTCGGCCCAGCCAGGCGCCCACGTCGATGCCGTCAATCCGTTCTCCATCGATCTCGTACACCCACACCTCGTCGCGCTGGTGCATCCAGCCGGCCAGGCGGTTTTCGCCCTCGGGCAGCGCGATATCCAACTCGACGAACAACGAGTCGCCGGCGTACACGGCCGTGGCCGTGGCGCCAAGCACGGACTGCCCATTGACGCGCGAAGACCCGAAGACGATGCGGGCTTCGATATCCGGGTTTTCACCACCCGTTCCCTGCCCCTCGATCGTTGCATTGAGGGCGGTCGAGACCTCCGGGTTGCCCAGCAACACCCCCAGATCGACGCCATCGAACCGCCCGAAATCGACCGTAAAGGTGGGTTCGGGGTCAAACGGCCGGCCGGCGCCGACGAGCTGAAGCGTACCGCCCCGCAGATCGCCAGCTAGAGCGAAGGTGGCCTGCCCTCGCTGCATCGTCAGTTCGATCGATCCGTCGTTGACGTGGTAACGACCATAATACGAGTCTTCCAACGTCAGCCGGGCAGCGAGCTCGAGGTCTTCGATGGTATTCCCCTCGGCCTCCGCCGTAAACGTGCCGCGGACGAGGTTGCGCGTAGTATCCCCCACCAGCGCCGCGACATCGATCCCATCGAACAACCCTTCCTCCACGCGCAGGGTATAGGGCGCCTCCAGCCCCAGCAGGCCGCGCGCGTTGAGGCGCCCGGCGCCCGCCTGAAGCGCGGTTTCGAAGTTCAACCGGCCATCCATGAGGCTCAACCGGGCTTCGCCGGTGCTCGAGCGTGAATCGTTCAGCGTGGAGGGTTCCAGCTGGAGGCCGAGTGTCGCAGACGCCGTCGCGGGGTCGATGCCGGAGCCATCCACCTGAAACGCCCCATTCAGATCACTCCTCACGTCGGCCAACAGGCCGATACGCCCGATATCGATACGGTCCATCCGGCCGACGATGTCATACGATGGAGCGTCGTCGAACGGGCGGGCCGTGCCGGCGGCCACGAGCCGGCCGGCGCCGAGATGGGCCCCCAGGTCGATCCGCGCCGCGCCCCGGACGAAATAGACATCGAGGGCCGACGAGTCCATGGCGATGGCGCCTACACGGGCACCGGGAACGTCGAGGTGGACCTCCCCGTCGAGCGAATCGACGTCTACCCCCTCTAGAATGATCTCAAGACGGGCGTCGATCGCGCCTTGATAGTCAGGTCCTGCGAACAGACCGGGGTCGACCTCGGTCAACAACGCATGCAAACGATACAACAACGGCGTGCCGGCGTAAGGACGGGCAAATACAGACGCTTCGACCCGGCCGCCACCCGGGAAGTCGGCCGTTAGTTCACCCCGCACCGTACCCGAGTCGCTCGTCGCCAGAAGATCGAGCGTGGCCTCACCTCCCGGCGCCAGGGAAGGCCAGAAGAGGCGGATGTCGTCGAAGGCGATCGGGCGGGCGTGAAGCGATAACGTGGCCTCGTCCAGGGGGCGCGCGTTCGTGGAAAGCCGGAGCGTTCCGGCCCCATCGACCTGACTTCCGGGTGAGGTTATCCGCAGGCCGGCGAGCGTCAATACGTCCTCGCGCAACGCAGCACGAGCGCGAAGAGCCACCTGGTGGGTGGTGTCAGGAAAGAGGATGTCGGCGCGGAGCGTGTCGAGTTGAAAACGGAGGGATTCGCCAAGATGGAATTGCTTGAGGGCCAGATCGATGTCCCGGATGTGATACGTGGAATCGCGCTCCGGCGCAAACGTGGCCGCGTCGATCCGCCCATCCCGTAATGCGAGGTCGTCAATCGTCACCTCGAACGCGCTCGACGTGGTGTCGGCTGAGAAGAGTGCGAAAACATCCCACGCTTTGCTCGAATCCTGCGCCGCCGACACCTGCAGCCCGACCACCGCCACCCGGCGCAGGTGCACCTGCTTCCAGAGTAGCGGGACGAGCGCATACCGCACGGTAATCGTGTCGGCCTCGGCCAGTGCCACGGCGCCGGGCCGGCCCAGCCGGGTGTCGATCAAGGTCAGATGCGTCCATAAGCGGCCGTCTATCGCGCCGGCCGTGAGGCGAGCTCCGTCCATTTCGATCCGATCCAACGCCATCTCCACCACCCACCGCGTCACGGGACGCGTGAATAGCAGCAGCACCACGGCCAGCAGCAGCGCCGCCACGATTCCGAAGATTCGGACGATATGTCGGGTTGTTTTTTGCAGATAGATTATGGGTCGATCCTACCGATAGTGCTTTCCACTTTTACTTTTCCATTTTTCCTTTTTCCTTTTTCCTTTTTTAAAACGCTTGCCCGATGCTGATATGCAGCCCGAAGCGGCGCATGAATCGTTCGCGGGGCGGCTCAGTGGACAGACCGTTGTCGAACAGGAAGGCCCCCGCCGGCCGGACGAGGTCGGCCTGCGACGGGTTGAGCTTATACGCGATGTCGAGCCGAATGAACCCCACCAGGGAGCGATAGCGAATGCCGGCGCCGGCGGCGTATTTAAAATTACGCCCCGCGAACCTCCCGTTGGCCACCTGACCGGCATCCAGGAACACCGCCCCGAGCCAGTTTGAGCGGCGGCTTCCCAGGGGGGTACGGACCTCGAGGTTGCCGGCCAGCTTGCCGGTCCCCCCGAGGCGTTCAAAGTAGAAGCCCGAGAAGACCGGCACCCCGTTTTCGTCCAGCACCACCTCGCCATCCTCCTTGAGCGTATCTGCCCGGGCCACCTTATCGCCCAGGAGCTGAAAGTCCCAGCCGCGGACGTCGCTACTACCGCCGGCATAGAAAAAGATGGGGTCGAACCTCGTCTCATACGTCTGGCAGCGAGCGACGTCGCGGGTCTCGCCCGCCGCCAACTCGTCCGTGACACAGAATCGGCCTGCGAGTCCTCGCCGGCTGTTTGCAAACGGCCACAGCGAGCCCATAAACAGCCGGCCGCTGATGTTGAGTCGAGGCGTGGCCGGCATGTACCCGACGAGTTCGATCCCGGCCTTGTTGTACTGCACGCCCGACCCGAAGAGGCGCCCCGCGGTCTCGATAAACGGCCGCGCCAGAAAGCCGCTGGACGGCGCGATGTAATTATCTGCCCATCCGATCGTCGCGTTGATGCCGAGGGTGCTCTGGTTGTAGAGATCGCGCGCACTCAGGGTGCTGGCGCGGGCCGATGAAAACTGCTGCAGGATACGGCTGAGGGTGTGCTGCACGGTCACCGGCCGATAGGGCAGGATTTCGTAGATGAAGGTCGAGCTCACTCCGTACTCCCCCCGATTGATATCCAGGAATCGGTTACTCGCCGGCAGCTGCGGATCGTTACGAAATTCGACGAATGGGGAGACAATGGCAGAGGTTCGGTTCGAGACGAGATACGGCTGACGCAGCGAGAGCGAAAACCGAAAGAGCCGCGCCGGCAGTTTGCCTACGGAGTTGACCGACGTAAAGCCGCCGGTGGTCCCCAGCAGCCCGGTCTCGGCCGACACACGGGCCGTGAGGTTGCGCGCCCCGCCGACAAAATTGCGGTTCAGCCACTCCCCGTTGAAGCCGATGCCGAGTTCGCGCGAATACCCGGTCTCGGCCGTCACGTAGCGTGGTTTAGCCTCCCGCACCCGGATGCGGACGTCGACGGTGCTGTCTGCCGGCTGCTCGGGAAGGTCGGCCAGGGCGACCCGAAACAGGTTCAGCCCGAAGAGCTGCCGCTGCCCGTCGCGCAGTTTCCGATTGTCGTACCGATCCCCGACGGAAAACGGCAGTTCACGGCGGACAACCTGCTGGCCGACCGATGTCGCCCCCTCGACCTCGATGGCGGCGATGGTGCCGACCGGACCCGGCGTGATCGTGTACGTGAGGTCCGCCGCGAGATACAAGGTGTCAGTCGCCACGTCGGCATCGACCCGGGCGAAAGCAAAACCCCTCCCCTGCAACCATTCGAGGAGGCGGTCCTGGATGTCGAGCCGTTCCACCTCGGTGTAACGATCGCCGGCGCGCAACGAGAGTTGGTCCCGGAAGCGAAACCATTCCTCGCGGAGCCGTTCGTCGAATTCGGTGTAGATATGGTCCCCCTCCGGGTTCTGAAACCCCACATCCTGGATGATGACGGGCTGCCCCTCTTGAATTCCGAGGATGATGTGGATCCGGTTCGAGGTGGTGTCCAGCTGGGATGCCGCGTAACTAATACGTGCGGCCGGGTATCCGTTCTGGGCGTAGAATCGGCGGAGGCGGACGACATCTTTCTGGAGCTCGATGGGGTCGAATGGGTACTCAACCGGTTCTCGAAATGGATTGAGGCGCCTGAAGCGATCCCAGAAACCCGGCCCCCGCGTGGCGATGTTAGGGAGAAGGTCCTCTTTGTCGAAGGTGGACGACCGACCCTGAAATACGAACGAGATGCGCCGAACCTGGGTATCCGCGTCGATCAGGTTCAGCGGCTGCCCGCCGGCCACGCGCGCCGGCCCGCCCAGCAGCGCTGCGGCGACGATCAGCCAACACCAGAGAGGGATCAGGTGGCGCATGGAGCAACGGGGCGAAGCGGACCAACGGTGGGGGCGCTCAGGCGGCGCTGGACGACTGGATATGCAGCCGACCCCATCCATGTTTCTCGTGAAGCTGCACCGTGATGGCGCCGACGATCAGCACGACCCCGCTGTAGTAGGCCCAGACGACGATCGCCAGCACCAACCCGAACGCATCCCCCAGCGCCGCGACGCCGCTTTCGCCGGCGTCCCCGCTGTACCGCTCGAACGTGTCCACGCGGGTAGCGTAAAACGTGAAGAGGAATTTAGCCAGCTCCCACAACGTCGCCGCCACCACCGTGCCCACCAGCGCACTCCGCACCGGCGGATGCGGCCGGGGGATGAAGAAGTAGAGCTGAAAAAACATCGACATGGTGAGCAGATAGGGGATCACTAGCCCCAGGAAATTGATCGTCCGCCGCCACCCGGATTCCACCCATACTTGATCGAGCCCTATATAATGAAGGAGGTCGAGGCCCGATCGGTTCACGGCGTGGATGCCGGCGGTCAGGGCGACGGTCAGTAGAAACGCTAATCCTACTTGCAGCATGATCTGTACAACAAACAGCTGCCGGCGCAACATCGGCCGGCGCTCGCGCATGTCCCCCATGATGAAGGTGCTAACGATCGTTTCGAGCGAATTCAGAATCAGCCACAGCGACACGAGCAGCCCGAGCGCCCCAACCCATGTGAAGGTGCCGCTGGAATCCTGGAGTCGTTCGATGAACGATGTCACCTCGCCCAGGTACCCGGGGATCAGCCCGCCCACGAAGTCCAGCGCGGTGTCCGCCACGCGTTCGTTCTGGAGCATGCCCCCCAGAATACCGGTTGAAAATATGGCCAGGGGGATGATGGTGATGAGCACCTTGAAGCCGATCGCCTGGGCGAGTAGTAACCCGTTACGATCTTCCAGAATCTGGAACAGGGCTTTGATATAGCGCCATAAGAGTTTCAGATGAGCCACGATGATACCTGATGCGTGAGGGGATCCGCACCTCAGGCGCTTGCCTTACGCTCTTCAATAAGAGGCGCTTCGCCGTTGAGCACGGTCGACGCCGTAATGCGACAGGCGCCGGCGTGCATGCGTGAGTGCATGTCGAACATGATATCCAGCATGATCGACTCCATAACCGACCGTAAGCCCCGCGCGCCGGTTCCCAATTCGCGCGCTCGTTTCACAATTGCCGAGATGGCCCCATCATCGAAGGAGAGATCCACCCCATCCATGGCGAGCAACTTCTGATACTGCTTGACCAGTGCGTTTTTAGGCTCGGTGAGGATCATCGTCATCGCCTCGTCCGATAATTTATCGAGTGGGGCGATTACAGGGACGCGGCCGATAAGCTCCGGGATGAGGCCGAAGCGTAGCAAGTCGTTCGGCTCTACATGCTGGAACAGATGGGGATCGTCGCGTTCGACTTTGTGCTGCGAGCCGGTCAGGAAGCCGATGGTGTTACTGGAAATGCGGCGCGCGATGATCGAATCGAGCCCCTCGAACGCCCCGCCACAGATAAACAGGATATTCCGAGTGTCGATGTTGATCAGGCTCTGCTCGGGGTGTTTGCGCCCCCCTTTGGGAGGCACGCCGGCCACGGTGCCCTCCAGGATCTTCAGCAACGCCTGCTGTACCCCCTCGCCGGAGACGTCCCGGGTGATTGAGGCGTTGTCGCTCTTCCGGGCGATCTTGTCGATCTCGTCGATGTAGATGATGCCCCGCTCGGCGCGCTCGACGTTGAAATCCGCCGCATGCAGCAAATGCGCCAGGATGCTCTCGACATCCTCCCCCACATAGCCGGCCTCGGTCAGCGCCGTGGCATCCGAAATCGAGAAGGGCACGTCGAGGATACGAGCCAGCGTTCGGGCCAGCAACGTCTTGCCGGTACCCGTGGGGCCGATCATCAGAATATTCGACTTCTCAATCTCCACGTCGGCGAACTCGGGCAGAAACTCTTCGGCCTCGATCCGCTTGTAGTGGTTGTAGACGGCGACGCAGAGGGACTTCTTGGCGCGCTCCTGGCCGATGACGTACTCATCGAGGGCGCGCTTCAGATCCATCGGGTTGAGGCGCACGTGCCGCGGCCCCTGCCGCCGGCCCGTCGGGTTCGGCTCGTTCCGGTAGGTTGCCATGTCGTTCCGCACAATGCCGGCCGCATCGTGGATGCACCGGTCGCAGATGTAGACATCGGGACCGGCCACCATCGACGCCACTTCGTTGGCCGATCGGTTACAGAAGGAACATTTGATGGCGTTCTGGCCTCTCCGGGAGCTCATAGGCGAAGTCGAAAGGATGCGGCGGCGATGTGCGTGCTACGGCTCCCCAAGATAGCGTGAACACCTACAAAAAACACCGCCGCCACGTACATTTCACCCGCCCCCACGGATCTCTTTCGCCATGCCGATTCCTTCCCTGTTTCTCGATCGGCTCCAGCGCATCGTGCCCGCTGCACGATACGACGCCGTGTTACACGGTATGACGGCGCCGCGCGAGACGTCCTTCCGCGTCAACGCGCTACGTGCCGAGAACTCGGCTGTACGTGCCGTGATCGAGGAGGCCGGGATCCCCTTCCATCCCGTACCCTGGATGGCCGATGCCTTCCGGGTGGAACCCGCCTGGCGGGAGGCCCTGCTCGCCCTGCCGGCGTATGCCGATCGGTGGTTTTACGTCCAGAACCTCTCCAGCATGCTCCCACCCCTCGCTCTGGCTCCCCAACCCGGCGAACGCGTGCTCGACCTCGCCGCCGCGCCGGGCAGTAAAACCCTGCAGCTGGCCGCTATGATGAGGGGGGATGGCGAACTCGCGGCCGTCGAACCGGTCAAACCCCGGTTTATGCGACTCAAGCGTAACCTCAGCGAGAACGGCGCGCCGTGGGTCCGCACGTACCTGCAAGACGGCACCCGCGTCTGGAAACACCGCCCTGAATATTTCGACCGCGTGTTACTCGACGCCCCGTGCTCCAGCGAAGGCCGCTTCCATGAAAACGACCCGGAGTCGTACGCCTACTGGAGCGAACGGAAAATCGACGAGATGGAGCGCAAACAACGCCAGCTCCTCTTCTCCGCCATCCAGTGCCTCCGCCCCGGCGGCCTCCTCGTCTACTCCACGTGCTCGCTGGCCCCGGAAGAAAACGAGGCCGTGATCGACCGGATGCTCCGCCGCTTCGAGGACGCCCTCACCGTCGAGCCCATCTCTCCGCTGATCGATGAAATGACAGATCCCCTCGCCGGCTGGAACAAACGCACCTTCAACCCCGCCATCGCCGACGCTCGCCGCGTCCTCCCTACCGTGCAAACGGAAGGGTTCTTCCTGTGCGCCCTCCGGAAGACGCGGAGTACGGTTTGAGGTTGGCAGGTTGCAGGTTGGCAGGTTGGATGGTCCAAGGAACTTGAAACTTGTAACCTGCCAACCTGCCAACCATTCCATTCACGCCGCCTGGCTTCCGGCGCGGGCGGCGGGCTGCTCGCTGGTCCAGCTGAACCGGCGCGTGTAGCCGGCCTGCGCACGAGGCGCGGCGTACGTGCTCGGCGCGTTCATCCACGCCGGCATGGCCATGTCCACCAACGAAAGCGACGGACGGGCGTCGGCGATCAGCTGGGACCGCAGCTCCTCGGGCAGGCGCTGCACGAGTTGAAACCACAGGCCGCTCTTGCGCCACGTGTCGAAGTAGTAATAGACCGTCTGCCATGGCGCAAACGAGGCCGGCAGCATCCGCCAGTTTTCTTCGGACTGGAGGACGTAAAGAATGCCGTCCACGATGCCGCGGAGGTCGTGCTTGCGCTTGCGCCGGCAGTCGAACAGATCCTTGACGAGGTCCCACTGGGTGTCGCTCAGGCCGAGGCGCGGCCGGGAGTAAAGCGTGAAGTCCATCATGTCGGTTGCGTCGTTTGAGGGTTGCGATTCAGATTGGCAGATCTGCATACCGTGTCGTGAGCTTATACATATAGTAACATATGTGCATGATATGTACAAGTTCCAGGCGACAAAAAATTCTCAGCCCCCCTTCTCCTTCCGATTGCAGGCCGCCCCGTCCCCACTCTTCACTGTTAACTTTTCACTTTTCCCTTCCCACTTCTCCTTCCCCATATTTCTGTTTCAGAAACCGCTCGCGGTAGAGATGGAACGCCGCGTCGCACACGGTATGGGTGTAAAATGAATTAAACCCGCCGGCGAGCAGGGCCCCGGCCACGGGCATGAATTGCAGCAACTTGCTCCGGGTGAGGCGTAGCGCCAGTGAGCGGGCGACGGAGGACAGAGCGCCCCCCACCACCATCGAGTTGATCGATCGGGTGGTTTTGGACCGGGCTACGTGGGTGTTCGCCTCACTGAGGCGAGCTTCGGCCCGATGGCGTTCGGCGGCCGGCAACGCCGCGGCGTCCAGGATGCTGAGGGCGTACAGCCGCTCCTCGGGAAGGGTGATATCAAACCCGCAATAGGTGGCGTATTCGCCGGCCGCCCGCAGGTTGAGCGCGACAAGCGCCACGATATCGGGCAGAATGCCCGAGGCGCCGGCAAATCCTGTCGCCGTGCCCTCCACGGCCGCAAGGCTCACATATTTGCCCGACAACCCCTCCAGCGCGCGATCCAGCACCTCCAGATCGAGCCAGGCGATATCGTCCGGACCCACCACCTCCTGAAATCCCACCCGATGAAACTCTCGGTAGATGCCCTCCCGCCAGACCAGATCCTGCGTGATCTCGTTGATCAGGCGAAGTAGCCCCGTAACGACATTGTCGATCGTCCAATCCACCCCCGGAATCCGCCTCAGCTGATCGCCGGCGTCGTCCATCGTCTGCTGCACCCGAGCCGCCGCCCGCTCCCACCACGCCTGGTCGGGGCGTTTCCAGGCCTCGATGCGGCGAAGCGCCTCGGATTCGTAGATGCTGGGTAGGATGGGGTCCTGGGTTGCCATTTAATCAAATATGGGCCAGTAGACGCCAAGGCGGAAGCGTTGTTGCGGCAGCGGATAGTCGGGCACGAGCATGTTGCCAGGGATGACGCCGGAACCGCTCAGCACATTGTCGAACGCCACAAAAATCGTCGCCGTGCGGACGCCGGCCTCCAGCACGACATCGGCGGCGAGGGACCCGAGTACCTCCCGCCCGGTCTCGGCCGGCAGCGCCAGCAATCCGGTCTGTGGATGGAGCGCGCGGCTTCGGAAGGGGGTCCACAGCCGCGCCTGGACGTACAGATCCATCTCCAGATCCCCCCGGAACAACAGATACCGCAATCCCGACCGGCCGCGCACGAACACTTCCGGCAGGCTTGCGGCCACCCGGCGCGCATCGGAAGTCGCGGTGTCGCCGGCATACCGATACACAGTCGGGCTCAGCGTGAGATAAAACCCTCGCACTGCCTCCCGTCGAAAACCGAGGTCGGTCGATACACCCACCCAGCGGACCGGCGCGTCGAGTAGGCGGACATCCACGGAATCACCGCCCCTTTCGAACAGGTCAAAGGCGTCAACGGTCTGGTGCCCGAAAGGCGATACGCTCACATCGAACACGCCCAGCGTCACGCCCACCCCGGCGCGGCCCATGGTCGTGCGCCCTGCCTGTATCGATTCCAGTGGCGTCACGCGTCCATCCCAGCCGTAGTGATCGATCCAGGATGCTGTTTGGCCGGCGCGTGATGCCTCGGCGAAGATTCGGAAGCCTTCCGCTGGCTGCCATTCGGCGCGTGCGGCGCCGCCGGGAAAAACATCGTCCGTCACGACATGGAAGCCGGCATCAGCCGTCATCTCGAGCCGGTCCCTACGATAAGCAATGTAGGCGCCGGCGTGGAAGTTGCGGCGGCGCAGGTCCAGCGAATCGGGGAACACTGTGCTCTCTGCAAGGCGCTCCGTCCAGCCCTCGGCGCGCGCATCGGCCTCGAATGCGCCCGCCTGCACAAGGGGTTGCAACAACCGGTAGCCCAGCCGGCGGGTGACGGCCGACAGGGTGTCGCTTCCGAATGCGTACCGGAAAGTCTGCGCCGTCCAGTACCCCGTGGCCTCAAAGGGCTCGGCCCATCCCGGGATCAGCGAGGCGCGAAGCGTGGCGATGAGGTCGTTATGGATAATGGCGCGTTGGGCAGACTCGTTCTCCACCTGCGCTCCGATGCGGGCGTAGATCGTAGTGTAATCCGCCCCGAACGGGATCACGCCGCCGTGGGCGCCGAGGCGCTGGCGGTTCTGGAGGTTGACGATTTCGAGGCTACCGAACGACTGCTGAAGCCGGAGGCGGGCCAATAATTGCCGGCCAGACGTGAGCTTGCTCCCCGGGTACTCGCCGTCGGCGCCGTGGCCGCCATACCCCAGCGCGAAGCTCAACAGGCCTGGCTCGGCAACGAAGCGCACGCGCCGGCGCTGGGCGTGCAACACCAGCACACTCTGGAGGCCGTCTTTGCTGGAGCCGTATCGAATTTCGGAAATAGGCCGTGGAGAGTCGTAGGCCCGTAAACGGGCTCCGACCGAAGCGGCGCGGCCCAGCCGGCCCGGCTGCAGCCGCAGCGGATCGAGCCAGGCCATGGGCAGGATCTCCAACAGGGGCCGGCCGGTGATAGGGTCGGTGTAGTCGATGCCCTGCACCTGCAGCCCCACCTGTCGCGGGTTGAGCCCGAGCGGACTCCACCCATCCGGCCATCCAGGGCCACCGAAATCATACAAAAACGACCCACCCTCCCGCGCCAACTGATCCGCGGCCTCCCGATCCGGAAGCAACGCCGGCAAGCTGTCGTGTACGGTAATGCCGCGGTTGTCGGAAGCAAAAGGGACGAGGCGAGAGAGATCGAGGGCGCGCCGGACCGGGGCGCGAAGGGAATCCGGGCGGACGCCGGCGCTATCGGACGGAGCCGCGAGCAGGGAGTCGACCGCTGCCGGATCGACCGCGACGGTATCCACTAC
>JAWXAX010000178.1 GCA_034439735.1 Rhodothermales bacterium
ACCGCCCCCGCCACCCCGGGCAATTATCCGTACCTGTGCACCTTTCCAGGGCACTGGCGCATCATGCAAGGCGTGATGGTAATAAAGTAAAAAGTGATAAGGCAAAAGGAAAAAGTGGAAATCAAGCATAATGGATGTGGGGAAGATGCATATTCCTAAACACTACAACCCGTTTTACCTTTTGCCTTTTGCCCTTTTCATTCTGGCCTGTTTTATTCCAACGGCCATCGCTCAGCCCTCCGTCGTCCGCGGTTTTGTCACCGATGCCGCGACGGAGCAGAGCCTACAGGGTGCCACGGTGGTGCTGCGAAATGACGCCGGCGCCTTCTTCGGCGTCGCCACCGACGGCGACGGGTATTTTATCCTCAACCGGATTCCGGCGGGCGACTACGCGTTTCAGGTGTCGTTCATCGGGTTTGTACCCCATGAAACCGCGCTAACGCTCGGCGCCGGCGAAGCGCGGCGGATAACCATCGCGCTGGCGGCCCGCCAGGCCGAACTGGGCGAACTGCTGGTCGAGGCCGAGGTGGAAACCGGCGTAAGCACCGTGACGGCCGGCCTGGAGTCCATCGCGCCGGCGCAGATCGAACGCGTGCCCATGCCCGGCGTCACGGGCGACCTCGCCAGTTATCTCCAGACCGTGCCGGGCGTGACCGTCCAGGGCGATCAGGGCGGGCAGTTTTTTGTGCGCGGCGGCGCGCTCGATCAGAACATCGCCTACCTGGACGGCATGCCGGTGTACATGCCGTTCCACGTTCTCAGCTTTTATTCCGCCTTCCCCGAGGAGATTATCAACCAGGCCGATGTCTACACCGGAGGATTCGGGGCCCGGCATGGGACGCGCATCTCGTCGGTGATGGATGTCCGCGCACGGAACGGCAACAAACAAAACCTCGCCGGCGCGCTCTCCATCGCCCCGTTCCTGAGCACCGCGCGTATCGAGGGCCCGCTCGTAAAGGATCGTGTATCGTTCCTCGGCTCCGTACGGCAGTCGCTCGTCGAGCAGATCATGCCCAATGTGCTGGGCACGGCGCTCCCCTACCACTTCGGCGATCAGTTCGGGAAGATCCACGCCTTCATCAACCCGAACCACAGCTTCTCGATCACCGCGCTCAATACGTTCGACCGTGGCAAGCTGGGCGCGACGAAGAAGACCTCGCTCGGGGAAGTGGATAGCAACGTGCCCGACGACAGCTCCGAGGTGGCCTGGCACAACACGGCCTTTGGCGGCCGGTACACGTATCTGTCGGATGGCCTCCCGATCCTGGCCGAAGCCTCGGCGAGTTATTCGGACATGTCGAACGAGATCGGCCCGCGCGAAGAACGCGACCGCACCGCCGGCATTGAAAGCATAGAAGGCCGGCTGGATCTCACGTATTTCTTGAGTCGTGGCGAAGTGCGCGCCGGCGGCATGATGCGCGCATCGATCCTCTCCTACCGCCTCGGCGGGCAATTCCAGGGGACGCCCGACGTTGCCGAAAACGACCTGCACGAGGTGGTGGGCTATGCGGAATACGACGCCCCGTTGGCCGGCGGCCGGCTCCGCATCACCCCGGGGATACAGCTCTACAGCCTGCCCGATCGGGGAGATGTATGGGTAGATCCCCGGTTTCGGATGAGCGTCCAACCCGGCGATGCCGCGCACGGTCTGCAGATCAACGCCGCGTGGGGCATCTACCATCAGGCGATTGTCGGCCTGACCGACGAGCGCGACATCGGCAACCTGTTCACCGCCTGGGTGCCGGTGCCCGCAGACGGCAACGTGCCCTCGAGCATGCACACGATCCTGGGCGCAAAATACCGTATCCAGGCCGGCGTCACCGTTGCCGCCGAGGCGTTTTATAAGGACTTCCAGCACCTGAACGTCCCCATTTTCAGCGTCCTCCCTACGTTCACGACGGCGCTGCAGGAAGCGAATGGCCAGGCACTGGGCATCGACGCCCGGATCGACCTGCGCGACCGGCCCTTCTGGTTCGAGTCGTTGTTTGATGGTTACATTAGCTACGCCGTCTCGAAGGTCGAGTACGAAACCACGACGTTCACCTACACCCCCGGGCACGACCGCCGGCATCAACTAAACGCCTTGCTGCACGCCCAAAAAGGCGAACTGGGTATCACGGTGCAACTCGCTTACGGGACAGGCTTCCCGTTTACCCAGTCGAGTGGATTCGACGTCTGGCTCGTATTGACGCCGGACGTCGACGTGACGACGGAGCCCGGGCAGGAGCGGATCGCGTACGCCGAGCCGTTCGAAGGCAAACAGCCGGCGTATCAACGTGTCGATGTATGGTTGGAGCGGCGGATTGAACGCAAGCGAACCGTCGCCACGCTCCGCGCCGGCGTCGTGAACCTGTTTAATCGATCCAATTTGTTTTATTTCGACCTGTTCACGTTCAAACGCGTGGATCAGCTTCCGCTGGTGCCGTCGATCGGGTTCAAGGTGGAATTGCGCTGATATGACCCGATTGCTTTCCTGGGTGCCGTTTGTAGTCGCCGGCGTGTTTTTTTCCTCCTGTGAGGACAGCTTCATCGACCCGTTTGCCAACGACAGCAAATACTTCACGCTGTACGGGTATCTGGACGAGTCGAAAAATTTCCAACCTGGCACCCTCCACGCCGTGCGCGTCATCCCGATCACCCGGTCTTCTCAGGTCATCGAGAACCCGGACGATTCCAACGCCCGGATCGACGCCGAGGTGTTTAGCATCGATCTAGAGACCGGCCAGGAAGTCCGCTGGGGGTATACTCTGGAGGAACTGGCCGACGGCACCTACGGGCACCTGTTCCAGACCCGCTTCTTCGTAAACGCCGGCAACACCTACCGCCTGGAGGTCCGCCGCTCGGATGGCATCGTGGCCCGCGCCGAAACACAGGTGCCGGCTACGACGAGTATCGTTTCCGTGGCCGAGGAGCCGTTGGTGACGGACGGCGTGATGCGACAGGACGTGCTGTTGCCCGGGGTGAGGTCGCTCTGGGATGTGGAGATCGTGTATCAGCTGGGGGACGCGATCTGTTTCCAGGGATCGCCGGCCAGGGTTTCGTATGGCCGCGTGGGGGCCTCGTCCACGGCCGGCTGGCGGCTCACCGTCAACCTGACGGACGACGTGCGCGCGCTTGAGCAACGGCTGGGGACCAGCAACTGGCGCGTCTGTTCGATTGGCATCCGGACCCGCATCCTGGATTCCGCCTGGACGCCACCGGACGATGTCTTCGACCCCGAGACGCTGGCGCTGCCCGTTTCCCTCAGCAATGTCGAAAATGGCTACGGATTCTTTGGTTCTGTGGGGTTGTTGCAGGCGAACTGGCCATTCAGCGAGGCGAACAGCGCGTTGCTGGGCCACTGACGGGCGCGACGGCCGTCGTCAGCGGCGGAGGCGGGGGAAGAACTGGTTGGCCACGTGGCTGGCGAGCAGACTGGAGGTCTGGGCGAGGAATCCGGGGATACTTTTCTTGAAGCCGGCCCGCTCCGTCTCGTCGGCTTCGAAGCGGCGGAGGTAGCGATCGATCTCGCGTAGCACCCCCCGCGAATGACCGTGCAGGGAGAGCTGCTCGCGCGTCCGGCCGAGCGCCTCCAGAAACAACGTCACCCAGTGTTTCTCCGAGTCGTTCCTGAGCGTCAACACGACGACGTGTGGGTGCGCCTCTACCCGCGTAAGATAGGTAGCCGAGACACGCGCCCAGACGGTGAAACCATCGCGGTGAAGCACCTTGAGGAGAAACGCCGTGTGGTCCACCTGCCCATCCAGCATGGCCGCGCCGAGTGCGTCAAACGCGAGGCGGGCCTCCTCCCGGCCGGCGGGATGTAGGATCTGCCAGACATCCCGTTGAACGGCATCGGGGCTGTAGCCGGTCAGCGTCTGAACCTGCTCGTCCACCCTCAGCGGGACCATGCCCAACGGCTCGAGCCGGCAGACCATATGGGAGGCGCATCGAGACGGCTCGGCCCGGTAGACGGTCTGCGCGCTGTAGGCCTCGTAGTCGTGCACCAGGGATTCAAACGCCACCCTGGACGCAAAAAAAGCGGCGGCATACTCCCAACTGGTCTCTCGCCGCTTGAGCGCTTCCTCGAGTTCGGCCTGCGCGCTACGTACGAGGCCGACGAGTTCATTACACATGCGGCTGTAGTGCGCATCGAGCGCACCCGCATGGTCCTCTGGAAAAGCCAGCATGATGTGATGGAAAGATGAGATCGGCAGAATGGCGGACGGCCAGTATAGCACATCATTAACCGGTTGTCTATCAGGGTGCCGGCGCAATGAGGTGTCCTCCAATTGACCTACAGGAACACTTCCAGGGTATCTCGGGCGGAGCGAAAGATCGGGGTCGGGTACGGGCGTACACGAAGCCGTTCGAGACCCTTGCGGACGGCCGCTTGCTCCCTCGGATCTGGCGCTTGAGGCGACGTACAGTGCGACGATACTACCGTGGATTGCGCTACAACCACATGTGCAGTACGTCCACCATCCCGGTTCGACCCTTCTCCGCGATGCGGTCGTCGTCGGAACGCGTCTCAGCGTAACGTTCTAGTCGCGCGCGTCTCGACCTGCATTCTTATTGCTCGCCATAACCTATCCGACTCGCATGACGACGTTTTTTCGCAACCTGTCGATTAGTCGTAAGCTTCTTGTTGGCTTCGGGGTGCTCGCCACGATCGCCGGCCTGAGTAATCTGCTGGCCTTCGGGGTTCTGATCCTGGTGCAGGACGCCGCCCGCATGACGATCCAGAAGGAAGTGCCGCATCAGACAGCCCTGCTGGAGATCCAGAAGCTGACGACCGAGGGCCATCTCTGGTTTGAGGAGATCATGTCTGGCGACGAAGGAGAAGACGTCAATCAGGTGTTCGCCCTGTGGCAGGAAGCCAGCGTGTTATCCAGCGCCCTGCTGGCGAGCGGGAAAGTCGACGGCCAGGTGTATCTACCGATCGAAAACGTCTATGCGATCACCTCGGTGGAGGAGTTGCACGAGCACCTCACCGAGCTGATCGCGGTGGGTCGCGAGCGGTATGAGGGCTTCAAAAACGATACAACGGCCGCCGGCAGCAATCTCGACGAGCAGTTCGACGCCGTGTACGAGGAGGTGATACGCCAAAGCGATGTGGCGCTGGAGGCTATTCGGGTAGATCTGCACCTGAGCGCCGCCTCGATAGAGCGGACCTATACTACGGGGTGGATGAGCATGTTAGCCTTTCTGATAGCCTCCTTTGCTATGGCGTGGGTGAGTTTACGAAACATCAGCCGGCTCATCGTAGCCCCCATTACACGGCTCAATGAGGTGGTTGCGGCCGTCCAGCAGGGTGATTTGAACCAGAAGGTACAGGTGGATTCGAAGGACGAGACTGGATTCCTGGGAAGCGGTATCAACCACATGGTGGAGGGCATTCGAGAGGCGCGGCAATCCATGCAAGACGAAAAACAAGCCGCCGATCGGGAACGCCTGAAGGCGGACGACCAGCGCGCCTATCTGGCCCACCATTTCGACCTTATGTTGAAGGCGATGAACCGGTTTGCACAGGGCGACCTGACCGTGCATCTCACCGCGGAGAAATACGACTCCGTGGGCCAGCTGTTCGACGGCTTTAATCAGGCCGTCGGAAACCTGCGTCAGCGGATCGAACACGTCAACAAGGCGATCGACCACACAACGACCACGGTGGAGCAGATCCGGGCGTCGACGAGCGACCTGGCCGCCGGCGTCCGCCTCCAGTCGGAACAGTCCCACGAAGTGGCCCTCGCGGTCGAGGAAATGGTGCAGACTATCGTCGAAAACTCCCAGAATGCCTCCCATACGGCAGAACTGACCGAGCGAAACGGCAAAGAGGCCCGCGAGGGTGGCGAGGTGGTGCAGGCGACAGTCGATATGATCCGCCGGCTCGCTCATATCGTAGCGGACTCCGTCGGCACGGTGGAGCACCTGGGCGCATCGAGCCAGAAGATCGGCGAAATCGTGAAGACGATCGACCAGATCGCAAACCAGACCAACATGCTCGCCCTCAATGCCGCCATCGAGGCGGCGCGCGCCGGCGAACAGGGCCGAGGCTTTGCCGTCGTGGCGGACGAGGTGCGCCGCCTGGCGGAGCGGACGACAAGCGCCACCACGGAAATCGCGCAGATGATCCGCACCATCCAGTCGGAGACCCTGCGCGCGGTGGGCACGATGCGGCTCGGGAACGAAGAAGTCGAGCGCGGGATGGTGTTGGCCGACAAGGCCGGCGTGGCCCTGGACAAAATCGTCGGCGGGACCTCGCGCACGGTAGAAATGGTGACGCAGATCGCGGCAGCTTCCGAAGAACAATCGACCACCAGCGAACAGATCGCCTCGAACGTGGATATGATCTCGCGGGCCACCAGCAACGCATCGGCCGGCATCACCCAGATCGCCCAGAGCACCGAGGACCTGAAAACACTCACGGAGGAACTCCGCTCGCTCGTCGCATACTTCAAACTCGGGCACGACCACCAGACCTTCGCGCGCGCGTAAACGGCCTGACCTGGAAGCGCGGCTATGCCGTCTGTTTTGCCTTGATCTGGACCAGCACCATCTCGTTGCCGTACAGGTCGAGGAAGTGGGCGACAACGTGTTCGCCGGTCTCTGCCGGCTCGCGCTTGAACACCACGCCCCGCTCGCTCAGCATCTGGTAGTCCGCCGCGCAATCGGGCGTATAAAAAACGAGCAACGGATGCCCCAGGGACTGCCGGCCGACGAGGTAGCGATTCTCGTCGTCCGCCATCCAGAGCCACAGGCCCAGGCCGGCATCCTTGCTCCCGACGTGCAAAAATCGATAAGGCGGGGCCGATTGATCGGCAATCACTTCCAGCCCGAGTTTATCGACGTAAAACCGCAACGCGTCGTCATAGTCATGGACGAGCACCGTCAGGCGCCCCACTCGAATTCCCATCTGTTCTTCGTGTTCTTGCCGCGGGCGGCATCCAGATCCGTTATCATGAATTAGTCGTCCTCGTAATCCTTCCAGGAGGATAGGTTTCGAAGCGGGGCGTTCAGGTGCGGAATCGTCACATTCAGGCCCTTAAATGACCCGGGCGCGCCACGTCAACCGCACAACCATCGAGCCACCTGCTCGTCCGTGAGGTTGCCGCCGCAGAGTACGGTCGCCACGCGAGCATGGGCGAACGCCAGCTGATGTTCGATCAAGGCCGCGATCCCGACGACCGCCGAGGGCTCGGCCACGAGGCCGGCGTGGCGGTGAACGAGGCGCATAGCCTGGATAATCGATTCTTCCTGAACCAGGATGGCGTCGTCGACCCAACCCTGCATATCCTCCACCGCCTCCTGAATCGGCGTCCGCACGCCGATGCCGTCTGCTATGGTCTCGATCCGGTC
>JAWXAX010000179.1 GCA_034439735.1 Rhodothermales bacterium
CGACGTCCAGCGACTCGCCCTCCCATTCCGAGCCGGCCAGTTCGATTTCGACGCCGCCATTGGTCGTTTCGCCACGGACATCGCCGGCGAGGTCGATCAGCTTCACACCCCCGTTCAGGGCCTCAAAGCGGATATCCCCTTCGATTTCGGCGATATGGATGCCGCCGTTGTGGGTTTCTATGGCCAGGTTCGAGGCGTGGGGTACAAAAAGCTCGAAGCTGACGGACGTCCAGTCATTCCCCCTGCCCGTGCGTTTCGGGATGTCCGCCCGGATCGTCCCATCGGTATCGATCGTCACCTCGCCTACGTGCTCACGCGCAGCGTCTTCGGTACGGGCAGTCGCGCTCACGATGGCGCGCACGAGTATCTCATCCCGATCCCATCCCTCCACCCGGATGCCGCCGTTTTGCCCGCCGTCGATGTCGATGACCGAGCGGTCGGCCGGCAGGGTGATTTCGCGTACCTCGCAGTACCGCTCGCGGTCGCCCCAGCCCTGGTTTACACACGCCTCGTCGTCGGCGAGTATACGGGCGTTCTGGGCGGCTGCAGGGAGCGTGAGAAGCAGAATGAGAGGGAAGGCGTGGAGCGTGCGCATGACGGTAGGTCGGGCCGGGTGAAACAAAAAAGCAGGACCTCCCAAAATACGGGAGGCGCGCCGGCGGGGTTACACCGGCGCGCCTCCGCACTTCCAACGACTTCGTAATTACTGTTTCAGCGACGCGAGGTCGAACCGGTTCGGGCTGGAGAAGACGGCTTCCGGAACCGCGTTGAAAGCCCCGGCATGGGGCATAATAAACGGCCCGTTCTGGCCTTCGCCGCGGAAATCAGAGAGCATGATGTCCCCGTATTTTTTCCAATTCCCCATCGGCCGTGTGAACCGCGGCTCCGCATCCGTCGCGTTCGGGAAATAGGCCCACTGGGTGACCAGCATCCGCGCCTTGTCGACGTACACGTGGTACTTGTTCTGTGGCGTCAGGCCGACATTTTCGAACGTGAGTTGGAGCATCTCGGCGGCGCGGCCGTCCTCCGTCGCTCCTTCGCCAAGGTATTTCAGCGTCACGCCGGAGTCCTTCAGCTTGTAGGGCAGGAGGAACCAGTAGCCGCTGTTGACCCAGGCGCGGTAGGCGTTGGTGAGATTCTCGGCCGGATCGGCGATCTCGACACCGTCCGCGTACGCCTTGCCGGCTTTGGTGTTGACGTTCATCAGCACTACCAGGCTGTCGCGCTGGTAGCGGAAGTCGCCCGTCCATTTGTCCCACACCTGCTCGTCGGCGCCGAAGCCCCAGGAGAGGAAGCGGGTGTTGTCCCAGTTGGCACGGCCACCCATGCTCTGCATGACGGCGTCGGCGATTTCGATGGCACGGGCGTCGGAGCCGGCGGTGTTGAAGCCCTCCATGGGCGGATTTTCAGGGGCGTGTTGGGCGTGGATCGAGCCGGCCAGCGCCAGCGAAGTCAGGAAGGCAAGGACGTAAACGGGACGTTTCATATCGGGCAGGGGAGTGTGGGGATGATCCCCCAAGATAACAAATTAAGGGACAAAAGCGCACCTTCACTCACCCCAAGCCCAGCGCGAGCCCGCCCTGGTAGACGATCAGAGAAGCGAGGTAAGCGAGGCCCGTCATGTAGCACCACATGACGATCGCCCACTTCCACGAGTTCAACTCGCGCCGGGCAATGGCGACGGTGCTGGTGCACTGAAGGGCCAGCACAAAAAACACAAGCAGACTGAGGGCGACGAGCGTGGTGTACACCGGCTTGCCGGTTTGTGGGTCGCGCGCGTTGAGCAGGTGGTCCCGCAGCGCCACGCTATGTTCATCGGCGTCGGCGACGCTGTAAATGGTGCCGAGGGCGCCGATGATGACCTCGCGGGCGGCGAAGGCTGAGAGAATGCCGGCACTCAGCTTCCAGTCGAACCCCAGCGGCCGCATTACGGGCTCGATGAACCGCCCGAGCCGGCCGATGTAGCTCTGCTCCATCTGATAGGCCCCCTCGGCGTTGGCGAGTTCGCCCAACTCGGCTTCGAGCGCGGCCCGGTCGGCTTCAGAGGCACTGGTGATCTGGGCCTCAACGACCACACGGCGGGCTTCGAGGCTTGGGTCCGGCGGAGCTTCAGGGTACGAGGCCGCGAACCAGAGCAGGATACTGAAGAAGAAGATCACCCGGCCGGCGCGCCAGACGAACATCTTCGCCCGTTCGTACATCCGCCAGAAAATCATTTTCCACTGCGGGGCGCGGTAGGGCGGCAGCTCGAGCATAAAAAACGAGTCCGGCCCCTTCAGGATCTTCTTGAGCACCCACGCGGCGCCAAACGCCGTCACCAGGCCAAACACGTACAGGAAGAGCATCGTCAGCCCCTGATACCCGATTGGCCCGAACACCTTCGTCGCGGGAATAAACGCGGCGATGAACAGGGTATAGACTGGCAGCCGGGCCGAACAACTCAGCAGGGGGAGCACCATGATGGTCAGCAGCCGCTCGCGCTGGTTTTCCATGGTGCGCGTGGCCATGATGGCCGGCACCGCGCAGGCAAACGCACTCATCATGGGCATCACCGAGCCGCCCGAAAGCCCGAAGCGCCGCATGACCCGATCCATGATAAAGGCCGACCGCGCCATGTAGCCGGTGCTCTCCATCAGACTCAAAAAGAAAAATAGGAAAAGGATCTGGGGGAGGAAGACGACGACGTTGCCCACGCCGGCGAGCACGCCGTCGACCAGCAGATCCGCCGCCATGCCGGCCGGCACCACGTCGCGCACCAGCCCGCCCAGCGCCATCACGCCCTGCTCGATCCCGTCCATAAACGGCGTCGCCCAGGTGAAGATGGCCTGGAAGACGAGCAGCAGAATGCCGGCGAAAATCAGCGGCCCAAAGGCCCGATGCACCAGGATCGCGTCCAGCCGATCGGTAAGTTTCCGGGCCTCGACTTCGTGGTCCTTCTTCGTTACGCGGACGGCGACCCGAGCAAGCCAGGCGTAGCGGCCTGTGACTTCGGCCTGGGTGTACGGGACAGCCTTCGTGTTCAGCGCTGTTCGCGCGTCAAGCACGGCCTGGTGGAATGCCGGCTGGCGTTTTTTCCAGCCCTCCAGGAGGCGGTCGCTCGTCAGGATGCGCAGGCACTCCGCCAGGCTGCGAGCTTCGGACAAATCCTGGCGCTGCGCCCGGAGGGTGCCGGCGAGCGTCGATACCTCGGCGAGGACGTCCTTCTGCAGCCGCCAGTAGGTCTTGCCAGGCGGCGGCAGGGGCGCGGTGAGTGCGTGCTTCAACTCCTCGAATCCCTCCTTTCTCGTGGCCACCATGGGTACCACCGGCACGCCGAGGATTTCCGAAAGCATCCGGGTGTCGATGACCAGGCCGGCCTTCTCCACCTCGTCCATCATATTAAGCGCCACGATCGTCGGCACGCCGAGGTCGATGATCTGCGAGGCGAGATAGAGGTTACGCTCCAGATTGGTCGCGTTGACGACACACAAGACGAGGTCGGGCGCGTCCTCCCCATCCAGCTGGTGCGTGATCGTGTCGTACGCGATCTGTTCGTCCAGCGATTTGGGGTTCAGGCTGTAGGTGCCGGGGAGGTCGAGCAATTCGACATGCTCGGCACCCAGCAACCGGCCCGATTTGCGCTCGACCGTCACACCGGGGTAATTGCCCACCCGCTGCCGCATGCCGGTCAACAGGTTAAAGACGGTCGATTTGCCGGCGTTCGGGTTGCCGGCGACCGCTATCCGGCGCGTACTCCTGGCCTCTAAGGTTGCGCTGTCGAGTGTTGGACGGCGTGAGGCCATGGGTGAGCCGGGTTCAACGAAAAAGAGGAGATTAGAGCGCGTCTATGGAAATACGCGTTGCGTCTGCCCGGCGAATGGCGATCTGGGAATCCTTGATCTTGAGGGCGATAGGGTCCCCGAACGGAGCTATGCGAACAACTTCGACAAGCGTTCCTGGCAGAATGCCCAGCTCCCAGAGACGGTCTGATAAGCCGTCGCACCAACAGGTAATACGGCCGCAGCAGCCTGGCTTCAGTTCGTTCAGTGTCATGGCACTATGTTCTCCGAGGGGCTAGATGGGATGTAATTTAGACTTATTCTAAATCGAATCGATTCCGTTCCCAAAGATACGGAGAAGATCGTGATTCCCATGTGCTGGGATGAAATTGCAGGGTTTGCCCTACAAAGGGTTTATGGTTCGAGGTTCAAGGTTTAAGGTTTAAGGGGAAGTACCTCGAACCTTAAACCCTTCAGGGAAGCGCAAGGTTAAACGTGCCGCCAACAACCATGAATCCGCGTCTCTCAAACAGCGTGCCCTCGGCAGCCCTGGCGCCCGGGCCAAACATATTCCATCCCATCCCCAGGGTCAATCGTTTGAAGAAAGTGATAGACGAGGTCATCCCGAAGTCTACTACACGACTTTCGTAGCCGATGAAGAGTCCGCCGATATTGATCCCGAGGTCGTCTTTTTCGTCTAGCGCGTAGGTGGCCCCGATGCCGACGCTGTTGAGCACCTGGACATCGCCATTAAACGCGACCCGAACGACGGAAGCGCCGGCGGTGACGTCCCACTTCTCGCGCGGGGCGCGGACGACGCGGACGAAGTTGAAGTTGGTCGAGTCCTGCGGCGTCGCGATGCCGATGCGAAGGATCTGCTCGGGCTCCACCTTGCCTTCGAGGTTGATCAGAACGGTTTCCGACGAGCCCCGCGTGACGCGGTACCGCTGGGTGTGGAGGACGGTATTGATGTTGTTGTTACGAACTTCGAGCCGGATATCCTGGGTCTCGGCATCCGCCGGCAACAGATCGCCGTTGATCGCAACTACGATCTGGCCGTTGGATGGCGTGGCGAGAAATCCGTTGGATTGTGACCAGTGGGGCATCTCACGCTTCGTCTTTTTATCGTAGCCCCATCGGATAAAGGTCGCCGGTTCGGCCCAGGGCACGATGCGCGCCGCGATGGTCTGAAACCGGATGTTGTCCCGTACCAGGTAGAGCTCGATCGGGCCGGGTACGGCGTCGGTACTGGCGCGGACGGTGAGTTCGAGCGTTTCGTCGGTGAGCGGGGCGCTGGCGCGAATCACGCCGGCGTCCGAAATTAGCGCGGCCTCGGTGAGGTAGCGGCCGGAGAGGGGGATCTTGCGTTGTTCTCCGGGGCGGATGACGATCGGTTTGCGGTCGGCGATCCGGGGCGGGAGGTAGATGTCCAGCACGCCGGACCACTCGCGGGCGCCGTCGGCAGAACGAATGGTGAACAGGCGTTCGAGACGCCCCGTGGCGTCGAACGCGCTGGCGTCCTCGGGGAGGTCGAGTTCGGCGTGGATCACGCCGGCGCTGCGTGGCTGGAGCGGAAGGGCGTCCATGCCTTCCACCTGCAGGACATATCGCTCCCGGAGGTCAAACGCCTCTTCACTCTCGGAGCGGAACTCGACCCGTTGTTTCTGGCCAAAATACAGTTTGCCCGATCGGTTGCGCACGGTAGCCTTCGCCGGCTGGAGATCCCGCGACACGCTGGCGGTCCGCTCGGCCGTCTGTCCGTCCATATTTTCCACGATCACCGTCAACTGCTCGGTGCCGATGGGGATGCGGGCGTCGAACTGGATCATGTCGGCCTGAACCGTCGATGGTCCGACTTCTTCTGGCGGCAATTCTTTAAAATAGGCTCGGGCGCCACCGGCGAAGCCTTCGCCGAGCAAGGTGATCCGCTCGCGGGTGTTGCCGGCCTGGAGTCGTGTTGGCTGCATGGTGGCTATACGCGGCGCGCGCGCACGCACCGGCAGTTCACGCTCGAAGACGCTGGGTGTGAAGGGATGGACTACATCGAAGCGCAGCGGCCGAGCGTGAGGCCCCGGGTTTTTCATGTGGATGTGCACGACCACACTGTCGGGCCGATCTTCCCAGGTGACGCGTTCCATGACAAACGCCGGATCCTCGAAAACGACCTGTGTGCCCCGGTAGAAGTGGCCGCCGGCAAGCATCAGGTCGAAGTCGGTCATGTCGGCCGTTCCGAGGTCGAGCGTGTCCTCCACGGCGTGGTTGGCCTGGACGTGTACACGCGCGACGGCCGGCCGCGCGCCGAGCACCGTGAGGCGACCCTCGCGAATCGGCTGATCCGGGGTACCCGAGAACACGAAAAAGGGATGGTGCCCGAGGGTGCGCAGATCCCCCGAGGCGACGACCGTGAACTGGATACGATCGGGCCCGAGCCGGCGCACGTCCTCGATCCGTAGCTCGGAGGAATCGGGCAGGAAGATCCGACTTTGTTCGGTGAGAGATGCGCGCACATCCAGCAGGGTCACCTCGAATAGGCAGGGCGCGCCCGGGGTGTGCGTGAGGGTTTCGGGGATGACGACGAGCTCGCGCCCGGTTTGTGCGCGCGCGGCAGTGATCGTCAGGAAAAACACCAGCAGCAGGGGTAACCGTATCAAAACGCTATGGCCGTGGGATGGAGGATGAGGATAAAAAAAAGATAATCTAAACGATTACGAACGTAAATTTACGAGCGTATGTCGGATGTAGAACGGGTTCCGCGCAGGGAATAGTGCACGGGTGTTCTGGTTTCGTGGTTCCGGAGTCCCGTTGCAGAAAACCCGTCGCCGGCTTTCGGGCTGGCGGCGAGTACACGCCTGAGGGGGGCGTGCCTGGCGCAGGCGCCGTCGCTTGAGAGGAAGCGGCGGCGCCGGCCGGGCAAACCGCCAGCAAATGCCGGACCCTGAACGCTTGAACCCGGAACGATCGTACCGCGCGGCGTACAAGCGGTTTTTGACGATCTTATCCCGGGCATGCGACTTCAACACAAAACAGCGCTCGTGACCGGTGGCGGCACCGGCATCGGTCGCGCCATCGCGGAACGTTTCGCCCGCGAGGGCGCGCGCGTGGCCATCGTGGGCCGGCGCGCGGATCGACTCGAGGAAACGCTCCATACCATCGTCGCGGCCGGAGGTCAAGCCGTAGGAATCGAAGGCGATGTCTCCGTCGAGGCGGATGCGGCCCGGATGGTGCAGGAGACGGTCGATCGCTGGGGAGGGCTCGATATCGTCGTGAACAACGCGGCCACCATCCTCAGCCGCACGGCGTTGCACGAGACACCCGTGGAAGCCTGGGATGGGATGACGGCCATCAACGTGCGCGGCGTATTCCTGGTCTGCCGCGCGGCGTTACCCGTGCTGATGGCCCGGGGCGGGGGCTCGATCGTGAACATCGCATCCGTCGCCGGCCATCGGGGGCAGCCGGCGAATTCGGCGTACAGCGCCACCAAAGGCGCCATCCTGAATCTTACCCGCTCGCTGGCGGTCGACTATGGCCCGCACGGGGTGCGGGCCAATTCCATCTCTCCGGCCCTGGTCGACACCGCCATGGCGCGCACGCGTCTGAAACCGGGCGAGGACTGGAACGAGCGCGCGGCGCGGGAGTGGATCCCGAACTACCCGTTGGGCCGGCTGGGTCGGCCGGAGGATATTGCCAGCGGAGCGCTCTTTCTGGCCTCCGACGAGGCCGCGTGGATCACGGGCATCGACCTGGCGATCGACGGCGGCTACCTGGCGAAGCTCTGAGAGCCGCATTCCCTATGACCCCAGAATCGCTGGTACTTCTTCATCAGGACGACGCGTTTGTGGCCATCGACAAGCCGTCGGGACTGCTGGTCCATCGAACGTATCTCGACCGGCACGAACATACGACCGCGATGCAGCTGCTCGCGGATCGGCTCGGCCGGCCGGTGTACCCGGCACACCGCCTCGATAAGTCGGCCTCCGGCGTCCTGTTGTTTGCCCTGAGCCCGGACGCCGCTCGGTTGTTGGGGGCCCAGTTCGCGGAGAAAACGGTCGGCAAGCGCTATATAGCCATCGTTCGCGGCCATCCCGAGGAGTCGGGTTGTATCGATTATCCGTTGAAGCAGATTCGCGACAAACGCTTCCAGGCGCCTCGCGAGGCATCGACCCCGCCCCAGCCGGCCGTCACGAGATACCGCACCCTGGCGCGGACCGAACAGCCGTTCGCCATCAGCCGGTACCCGACCTCCCGCTATGCGCTGGTAGAGGCCGAGACGGGGACCGGGCGCTACCACCAGGTGCGCCGGCATCTGGACCATATCCATCACCCGATCATCGGCGACAATAAACATGGCGACTATCGCCACAACCGGTACTTCCGGGAGCAGCTCGGGTGCGACCGGCTGTTGCTCCACGCCGCGTGGCTGTCGGTGGAGCAGCCGCTCACAGGCCAGCGCCTCACCCTGGAGGCAGCCTTGCCGGACGATTTTCGGGAAGTGCGGGAGCGCCTCGGGTTGAGCGAATAAAAAAGGGCGGACGCCACTGGCGCCCGCCCTTTAACGCATCAACGTCCAACGTTTCAACGTTATTTCAGCAGCGTCATGCGTTTGGTGACCGCGACGCTACCGGCTTTGATCGTGTAGAGGTAGATGCCCGCGCTGAGGTCGTTCGCGTTGAAGGCGACTTCATAACGGCCGGCGTCGTGGTAGCCGGAGGCCAGCGTGGCCACTTCCTGACCGAGCATGTTGAACACCTTCACCGTCACGTCCGTCGCTTCAGGCACCGCGTAGGCGATAATCGTCGTCGGGTTGAACGGGTTCGGGTAGTTCTGCGCGATGTCGAAGTCGACCGGCGTCTCCGAAGTCGCGTTGTTCGCGGCGAGGGAGGCGGATTCCGTCTGCGGCGCATCCGGCGCAACCGTACAGTCGAAAATCGGATCGACGTTGTTGGCCGGCGTGTAGGTCAACGAGGCATGCGTGATCGTGTTGACGCAGAACTTGCTCAGGTTGATGATGTTACGCCCACTGGAGCTGGTCGTCGACGTGAAGATCGCGTCGCCGCTGCTGTTGGTGACAACAGGCGCCGGCGTCTGGGCGAAGAGCCCGTAGTACTCGCCACTTACCGTAGCCGATCCGACGTTTACGCCGTTGTTGTCCACCACTTTCACGGTAGCGCGGGAGACGCGTCCGGAGACGCCCGGAGCCTTAACCGCCGTGATCGTGATACTGGCAATGTGCATCGTGCCGCCGCCCGGGCTGGTGACCGTGACGCTCTGCGAGGTCGTGCCCGTGCCGCCCGCGTTATCCGTAACCGTCAGGCCAACCGTGAAGGTGCCGGCCGTGGCGTACGTATGGCTCGGGTTCTGTAGCGTTGATGTGCCGCCGTCGCCGAAGGTCCAGGCCCGGGATGCGATTGTTCCATCGGCATCCGTGCTGGTATCGGTGAAGTTGCACACCAGGTTCGTGCAGGTCGACGTGAAGCTGGCGACCGGCGGGATGTTGCCGCCACCGCCACCGCCGAGGTCGAACTTAACGATACGCGTGTTGAAGTCGAAGCTCGCCGTCGACGCGTAGTATTCGGTCGTGTACCAGAACGACGTATCGTCCGTGGGATCGACCGACATCATGCTGTAGTCGCCCCAGCGGCTGGCGCCGCTCTGCGAGCCGCCGCCGGCGTGGAGGAGCGTCTCGGCGACGTTCATCACACCGGTGCCGCTCTGATCAGCCGTCTGGCCCGTCATGTAGATCGACGGGAACAGGGAGCTGCTGGAGCGGGAGTAGCCGAGGGCGATATCGCTGTTGGCGTTGATCGCGATGGAGCCCATCCAGCGGTCATCCGAGTTCGGGCTGTAGGTTCCGGACTGGTAGAGTGTCCAGTTGGCGCCCATATTGCGGAATTCGTACCAGCGGACGCCGATGACACCCGTGCTGACTTCCACCGAGTGGTTGGCCACCATCGACTTGTGCGTCCCGAAGTCCCGCACGTTGGCGCGGTGCATCGTGAAGTTGGACAGGTCGTCCAACACCTGGCCGTTCGGCTGGTTGGCCGAGGGCACGATGCCGTCGTACGTAGGGATGGTGACGCCGGTCAGTGCGGAGAAGGTCGCCGCGCCGGGGTTGTTCCAGTCGACGTTCAGCTGCCAGAGTTCGAACGTGGTGTCGCTATCATTGCCGTGCGCGGCAAACAGAGCCGGCCCGGTGACCGCGTTGTCGGCATCGGCCGGCAACGGACCGTCGCTGATCGACGCGAAGGCATTGGGGAAGCGAACCATCGTCGTCGGCTGGCCGGCGAGCATCGCGTCGCGGTCCATGGCCACGGCGCTGATACCCACGAACGAGCTGAAGTTAAAGAAGTCGCGCGTGGTCATCGTGTAGCTGTCGCCCCAGATGCCGAGCTTCGGGTAGTCCGGCCCGTCGTTGCCGAAGGGGAACGCATACTGGTGGTACGCGCCGGTCGGATCGCTCGTCTCCGAGATGGCGATACACATGAAATAGGGCGCCACGGACACGGCGAACTGGCTCACAAGCCAGCGGTCGGCCAGCTCGTCATAGAGCACGATCGGATCGCCGTTGTTGTCCGCCTCGCAGTCGCCGCCGAGGCCCTGGAAGTAGATGTTGCCGGCGACAGGACCGAGCAGGGTGTTGCCGTTTTTGTCGAATATCTCCGTGACGGAGTTGATCCACTGTACATAGTGGTTCGGCCCTACGTCGCCATCGGTATCCGGAGGAACAACACGGAAGCCGAGGACGGCGGAGTTGTCGTCATCCGATGAGCCGTCGAAGCTCAGGCCGACGGTCGGCGCGAACGCGCCGCTCTGCACCTGGTGGACGGGATCGATGAAGTTGCCGGCTTTGTCGACGCCTTCGGCCGGCAAGCCGAACTTGGTGAAACGGTTGGGTACTTCAAAGGGTGCATAACCGGTCTTAGACGCGGCCGGTGCTTGCATTTGACGTAGGGGAATCGAGGTGTTGTGACGTTCTGCTCGGACGACCTGAGGGCCTTCCTGAGCCAGGGCGTTCGAGCCTGGCACCAGGGAGGCCGCCAGGAGTACGCCCAGCGCTGCGGTAGAGAATCGATTCATATAGATCTCTTTAAAATGGGATTGAGGAAATCCTGGATACAGGACCGGCGACCATAGGAAAATACCATACCGCTTCCGGTACGACCAGGATGGAGGTATAGCGCCTGAATAACAAACGCGAGCGCGGGGGGCAGAAAGGATGGGAACGGCTGTGAAGGGACAGGGGCTACTTCGTTCCGGTCGTGATCCTCGCCGTAGTATTCTCAGCGGATGGGAGTGTAAAGAAAACTTTAAGGCTTGGCAATAGCCGGGTGCATATGGAAAAGCGCTTTTCTGTTGGCGTGAGTATAAAAGCGCTTTTCTTTTCCAAAGTTTGAGCCAGATAGGAAGGTCAAGATGCGCCGTTCGGCGCGGCGGCTCATTGTGATACAGCAATCGAGCCAGTCAATTGGACTCCCTTCCCCTGAATCAACTGGTTATATGCACCGGACGGTGGGGGGGTGAACCGCTCCCGCCGGCCATCGGGCCACACCGCTTCCACCTCGTCCACGACAGCCTCCGTCCCGAGTCCGACCAGCGCCCGCGGGTCGCTACTGGCCA
>JAWXAX010000180.1 GCA_034439735.1 Rhodothermales bacterium
GAGGAGGGGCTTCGAGGGGGGCGGATGAGGGCAGGTCTCACTCGGAAAACGCGTTGCCGCCGGCCGCTTCGATGTCAAGGAGCGTGCCTCTAGTCACACAAGTACATCATCACCAGACCATGCGTAAGCCCGAGACACCGGACTGGGTGAAGAACGCGGTGTTTTACCAGATCTTCCCCGACCGATTTGCGCGCAGTAAACGCCTAAAACATCCTGCTAGCCTTCGTTTCAAGCCCTGGGGGAGTCCTCCGGCCGAACAGGGATACCAGGGGGGAGACCTCCTCGGTGTCGTCGATCGGCTCGATCACCTGCAACAAGTCGGCGTGACGGCGCTGTATCTGAATCCCATATTCTCGTCCGCTTCGAACCACCGATACCACACGTTTGATTATTACCAGGTCGATCCTCTCCTCGGGGGGAACGATGCTCTCCGTGAGTTGATCGATGTAGCGCATGCAAAAGGCATGCGGGTGATACTGGATGGGGTATTCAACCATGCCAGCCGGGGATTCTGGCCTTTCCATCATATCCTGGAAAATGGGCCGTCATCACCGTATATCGATTGGTTCGTCGTCAAGAACTGGCCGCTGAATCCGTACCCCCGCGCGGTCGGCGAGCCGCTGAACTATGAGGCCTGGTGGAATCTGCCGGCGTTGCCGTGTCTGAACACCCGTAACCTCGACGTCCAGGAGTACATCTTCTCCGTGGCCACCCACTGGCTGGAATTTGGCATCGACGGCTGGCGGCTCGATGTGCCGGCCGAAATCGACGACGATGTCTTCTGGCAGACGTTCCGCAAGCGCGTCCGCGCGGTCAATCCCGAAGCCTATATCTGCGGTGAGATCTGGGAGGATGCCCGGCGCTGGCTGAAGGGCGACCAGTTTGACGCCGTGATGAATTACATCTTCACGTGGGCCGTGCTGAGTTTCTGTGGAGCGGAGACGCTGCGGCCTGATTACAATCGCAATCACCTCTCGCTGGAGCCTCGCGATGCGCCGGCGTTTGCCGAGGCCATCGAGGCGATGCATGGGTTGTATGACTGGGAAATCAACCAGGCCCAGCTGAACCTCATCGGTAGCCACGACATGGCGCGGCCGCTGTGGATCGTGGGGGACGACCCCTCCGCGATCCGCTTGAGCGCGTTCCTCCAGATGACGATGCCCGGCGCGCCCTGTATCTACTACGGAGACGAAATTGGCCTCTCCGCAGGCGACGACCCGGACTGCCGCGGGGCATTCCCCTGGGACGAGCGTAAGCGCTGGAATCGCGACATCCTGGAGGCGTACACCCGGCTCTGCGCTCTCAGACATCAGTGGCCTGTGCTCCGCACCGGCACGTTTGAGCAGGTGCTGGCCAGCGGGCGCGTCTACGGCTTCCGGCGCAGGCTCGATGGCGTGGAAGCACTCGTTTTCATCAACACGGGGCGCGAACGTGTGGTCGCCGAGTTACCACTCGATAATCGGGCGCCCGTTCAGTATAGATGCGTCTGGCCGGCCGACGTCGCGGATATCGACGTGACCCAGCCGCGAGGTGAGCTTTCGGTGGTGCTGCCCGAGAGGGAGGGCGTCGTACTCATCACCTCCACTGATCGGAGTCGGGCCTGAAGCCGCCACGACGGGTATGAGTTTCAGAAAACAAGAAAGCCCGAGAGCGATACGCTCCCGGGCTTTCTTACTGCTTATCATGCCGAGTTACATCGCAGGAACGGGCTGCAGCTTCATGATGTCCCGACATAGCCGGCGCCACATCTTCAAGTCGCGGCTGATCTCCATCCGTAACTCACGGAAGTGTCGTTTGACCTCGTCAAACTCGGTCCGGTGCTCTTTTTTGTTCAGCGAGCGGAAGCGATCGGTCACCGCTTTTGCCGAAGCGATCGAGGCGAGAAGCTGTTCGTGGAGCTTGAGCACTTTCTCCTTCATGTCCGTCACGTCGATGTGCGCGATACGGTTCAGATGATCGATCAGCAACTCCCGATCCGCCTGGACCAGTCGTTTTTCGATCATCAAGGGGTCGGTGCGCTTGAGGTCCCAGGCCAGTCCGACTTTGCTGAGGGCCCAGATGAGGTACTTGGGCGGATCGAACTGGTACCACTTGACACCGTTGCGGTAGTCGCCGGCGAACGTGTGGTGGTAGTTGTGGTAGCCCTCGCCGTACGTGAGCACGGCCAGGATAAAGTTGTTTACCGCGGAGTGTTCGGTGGAATAGGGCTTCGAGCCCCACATGTGGCAGAGCGAATTAATGAACCACGTGGAGTGATGGACAAAAAAGACACGCGCCAGGAAGCCGATGACAAAAGCGCCAAACCAGTCGCCCGTCACAAACCCGATGATGCCGACGGCGATCACATTGGCGAGCGTCAACCACAAGCCGTAATACCGCTCCTGAATCTGGAGTACCTTATTATCCTTGAGGTCGCTGATGTAGCGCTCTTCGATCGGGTCTCCTTCCTTCAACATCCACAGCAGGTGCGAGTGCCAGAAGCCCTTGCTCGCGTTGTAAGGATCCCCATCTTTGTCCACGTGGCGATGGTGGAGCCGGTGATCGAAGGACCAACGAAAGACACTGCTCTGCGCGGCGAGGGTGCCAAAAAACAAGAGCACCATTTCCACCGCGCGCTTGGTGCGATAAGTACGGTGGGCGTACAGGCGGTGGTAGCCAGCTGTGATGCTGATCAGCGAGGCGGCGGAGAAGAAAAATGTCCACCCGAAGAGCGACCAGGACGGCGTCGTGGTCATCAGGTAGATCGGCAACAGGATAACGAGTAATACGTGGTAACTGATGATAAAAATACTCGCCACCCAATCGATCTGATGGGCGGAACGGTGTGTTTGGGGTTGATTAGACTGCATTCGCTCTTCTACAGGGATCGTGAAAAGGGATGTTGATCAGCAGGGAGAGGGTGCAGATTACCCGAACTCCGGCCGTGGGGTGGCGCAGCGGCACACGCGTAATATGCTACCCGTGGAGGGGGAGGGGTATGAGGACCCGGCTCGACGGAAGAGAGCAACACCGTAGTGATCGCGCGCGAAACGTGGGCAAGTATACTTCCATTGCCAAACATTGACAACGGCTTCTGCATCATTTCTTCCGCAACGTGGCCCTTATACCTGAGGTTTCTCTTTTTGATCTGACGCGCCGGCGCCGTGTGTGTAGGTCTTTTTGCGCACAGACGAAACAGCCGGCCGTCTGAAACGTTGGCGAGCATCGCGCGAATAGGCACTTTTTTGTAGACAATCGCTTCTTTAGATGAAAAATCTCACGTTTACGTTATCGCTCCTGCTCATCATATTGGTTGGCGCCTGCCAGCCAGGTCAACCGCAACCAGGCGACGGCGACGTCGGGGAAGAGCAATTCTTCACAGTCGATGGCGATTTTGCGGGCGCGCATATTCTCGTCTCGTACGCAGGGGCCATGCGTGCAGATTCTACCGTAATGCGCTCCAAGGAGCAGGCTCGCCAGAAAGCCGACAGCCTGATTGCTCTGATCAAGGCGGATTCCACCCGATTCGATGACCTCGCGCGTGCGGAATCCGATGGCCCCTCCGGTCCAACCGCCGGCGATCTGGGCGTGTGGCAACGCGGGCAGATGGTAGAGGAGTTCGATGCCGCGATTGAAACGCTTACGATCGGCGCGGTTACGGTAGCGCCGGTAGAGACAGCCTTTGGCTATCACGTGATTCGCCGCAACTCACTCGAGAAGCCATTCTACGGCGCCGACGCCTTCTTCATCGGCTTCGCCGGCCCGCAGTCTCCGCCCACTGTCACGCGGAACACCGAACAGGCACGCGTCCTGGTCGATTCCCTCAAGCCGCTAGTCACCCCCGAGACGTTCGAGGCCATGGGCCTTGAATACAACGACTTCGGCGACGAGCCGTATTTCTTCATTGGCGGCTTCAAGGAGGACGACAACGTCCCTCCCCAGTTACTCGAGGCGTTGAAAGGGGTCGCCATTGAAGGCGTCGCCGGCCCGGTGGAGTTCCCGTCCGGCTTTGCCTTCGTCCGCCGCACCCGCCTCGAGCGACGTTCTGGCGCCCACATTCTGGTGCCCTACGCGGGCGCCGAACAGGCCGGCCCGGAGGTAACCCGCACGAAAGAGGAGGCGTTAGCCCATGCGCAGGCCCTCATCGCTGAATTAAAGCAGGACCCTACCCAGTTTGCCACCTTCGCCGCCGAGAACCCGGATATGACGTCCGGCCAGGGCGGCGATCTCGGCCTCTGGTTCAAGGGTAGTATGGTGCCGGCGTTCGAAGAAGCCATCAGCACCCTGGAAATCGACGGAGTCTCTGAAACGCCCGTGGAAACGGACTTCGGTTTCCACATCATTCAGCGCAAGGCCGCGATCCGGTAATCCCAGCGGTGCCACACGGTTAAACTATGGGGGAATTCCGGAATTCCCACCAGCAGCAGCCAAGTCTCGTATGGCAAAGATTCAGATTCTCCTCATCGAGGACAACCGCCTCTTGCGCGAGGGAATCACTGCCATTCTTAACGATCAAGGCGAGTTCGAGGTCACGGCGCGCTCGGGGGATATAGATGCTGAGCGCCAACTCGTTGGCATCGACTCCCCTCCTCATGTCGTTCTCCTGGATCTGGGCCTTGAGAAGATTCATAGCCTATCGCTGATGGCGTTCCTCCGGCAAGAATACCCGACGGCCAGGATCATCGCGATGGATATCCTGCCCGATCATGTCGACATCGTCGAATTTGTAAAGGCTGGGGGCAGTGGTTTTATCCTGAAGGATGCCCCATTGAGCGACTATATCGCGACGATAAAAGCCGTCGCCGGGGGCGAGCAAATATTACCACCAGTACTGACCAATTCTCTTTTTACTCAGATTATTGAGTATGCCTTTAATAAAGGAGAGGCGATCCCCGCCAACGTCACTCAGTTGACGTCCCGTGAGCGAGAGGTGGTTGAGCTTATCTCGGAAGGATTCAATAACAAGGATATCGCCGAAAGGCTGTACATCTCAACGTTCACAGTCAAAAGCCATGTCCACAATATCCTCGAAAAACTGACACTCAATTCCCGACTTGAGATCGCCGCGTTCGTCCGAAGGGAAGACCCATCACCATGAGCGCCTCCGCGCTCGGCCCGCAACTTCCCCGGCATCTGCTCCCGCCCTTCTCGTCCTGAAGTACTAGTTCTCATTCCATCCTTTCTGATGGTTGGTTTCTACCGGCTATCGCTTAGGTTGATTAAGTCGTACGTGGCCGGGATATCGAGTGGCGCTGTGTGTGGTCGCCACATCCGGCGTGTTGCGCACCCGAGGATTGGGTTGGCCAGGCAGGAATGCGAGTCAGGAGCAGCCGTCTGACGTGAGGCTGGCTCGGTCTGCATTTCCCACGTGCTTGGTAGTGTACCACCTTGGGTAACCTGGCGGCGTCTATTAACCCTTGTGAGGACTCGGATCATGAAGTTGAGCACTCACTACTATGTCCTCTCGTTGAGCGAACATACAAGCCGGCTTTTCGAAGGCTTTCGCGACACACTGATCGACATTCGCGCCAACGGCTTCCCATTCACGATTCCAACGTTCAAAAAGCCGTCTGCCCCAACTTCGTCCGCTTCTGATCTCCTCAGGGATTTTTTCCGCAGGTCAGACGAGCGCTTCTCGGGGTTTTTCTATCAGGACCCTTTATGGGTGGTCCTGGTGGGAGAGGAGCACTTCTTGAAAACATTCCAGAAGTTGACGACTCATGCGGACGCGTTGATTGGTACTCTGTCCGGCGATTACTCGACCGTCACCACACGCGATTTGGGCCTCATTGTCTGGCCGATCATCAAGAAAGCCCTGGCCGGCACCACCGACCGCGCCATGTTCGATCTTGAAATAGCAACGGCGTCGAAGCGCATCGCGATCGGGATTGCGGCCGTCGGTCAGACCCTTGAAATAGAGGGTGTTTATTTACTTTTTGTTGAAGAGGATTATCAGGCCAAGAGTGCGACGAGCCTGGGATCCAAGGTTGGACACTCCTGGAAAAATTCGAACAATGAATCGATCGATGATTCCGTAGGTATCTTGGTCGAGCGTGTGCTTTCAGGAGGAGGAAATGTGGTATTTCTCGATAGCGACTCGATGATCAAGTATCAACGAATCGCATTGATTTCTCCGGAGTTTGCGGCCGTCGGGCCACCGGTTGTTGATTGATGCTCCTGGCCCGATTATTTGCTTTCCGTAACGTTTCAATTAACCATCACAAATAGAGGTCAATTATGCCCCTTTTAAACGTTGTTATCGCACTTATTGTGGTCGGCGTACTGTTGTGGTTGGTGAATCAGTATATCCCCATGGATCGAAAAATAAAGTCGATTCTGAATGCGGTTGTGGTGATTGCCGTCGTGATATGGTTGCTCAGTGTATTCGGTTTATTTGATTCCATGTCAACCGTCCAAATCGGCAATTGACCCTCGCTAAGGACGGATAGTCTTTAAAAGTGAGTTTCACCAGGTAAATTCTGTTTAAAAAGGAAAAACCATGCTTAAATATTGCATACTAGCTGTTGTGCTGTCGCTATTCGCCCTTGGCCAGACAAGCCACGCTCAGGACATGGACGGCATTCAAAAGTATCTCAATGATATGGCGGTCAGTGTGAAGGCCGCTGACGATCCGGCAGAAAAGCGAGCCATCCTGGATCGCTCGTTTGATGCCATGGCTCGAGCGCTCGATAAGGTCGAGCAGTCGCCCATGATATCGAGCGACGATCGGGCTGGTATCAACCTTTACCGCGCCAGCCTCCAGGAGAATCGCGACGAACTCGCCGGAGTAAACGGCTTTGATCGCGTGCCGGATGTGAGGCTCGATGCCTTCGCCGACTATTCGGTGCAAAGCCTTGAACAGGCCGCGGAAAAGACGATAACGATCAGCCTGGTCGCAGCACTGCTGATCGTAATCATATTGATCTTGATCGTGTAGCCTCGATTTTTGATGGCCATTCAAGTTCAAAACAGCCAGAGCGCCACGCAGGCATACTCGATGCCCTCCAGATGCATCTACTGCGTGGCGCCTTTGCTGTTTTTATTACTTTCCTGTAGTACGGTTCGGCTGCCGTCAGACGTCACGACGTCAGGTGACACCATCACCACACCTGTAAGGTATTCGATCGTCTTCGTCATCCACGGGGATGGGAAATATCGCTATCACGATACCGTGGGTGGATCACATCAGGCAGACGAGATGGCGCTCGATTCGGCACACGAAATCGCGGCGCAGAACCCACAGGCGGAGGCGTTCATCTTTCATGAGCGACGCCGGCCGGGATTTCTTCGACGCCTGATCACGCGGCGTGATGGCGCGTTTTATTACTACCGTCAAGGTAAACTCCTCGCTGCCGAATCGTACCGGCGCTACCGCAAATCCGAACGATTTGACGCAGCCGTAAACCTCTACAATCAGTTCCGGGCGCCATCAGAGTTGGATCAAACACGACTTTTTTTCTACTTCGGTCACGAAATACCTGAGTTCGGTGGCGCAGGCTACGATGCGTCGCATCCACGGGAGACGTTTACGGTCGATGACCTCGCCGGCGGAGTCGAACAGTGGTCCCGCGGGGCCGGCCGATTTGATATTCTCGTTCTCGCTACCTGTTATGGAGGCACACCCCATACCATCGCGGGCCTCTCGCCTTATGCCCGGTATATTGTCGCGTCACCTGAAAACCTTCACCTCTCCTACTTCGACCTCCAACCGTTCAAGCAACTCCACCTCCACCTGACGCGTGACAGCGCCCATGCCTTTGCCGAGCAATTTGCGCGACACGCCTTCCTCCGCCTGACAACAGAAGTACAGACGGCGGTGACCGTAGCCCTCTATGACGTGGATCGGGTGGCATCCTATGTGACTGCGGTCGACAGCATGTACCAGCGCGTAATTTCGCATAGAGAAGAGCCGGCTCCCTTGCTTCGTCTGCCCATCGATTGCGCCGAGGAGCCTTTGTTCACACGGCCCGACATGCACGAGGGAGTCACTCTCTTTTACCGCCCCCCACAATTCGGTCGCGCGCGAAGCAAGAGGGACCATTCAGGTTGGGAATGCCCTGCGCTCTAATGCTCCTGGGAATTGGTTATGGCATAGCATTGTATTCCAGGATAGAAGGCCTTAATTTGGCCAAAGACAGGGTAGGTTTGACGAACAATGCCGGTGTTTTGGGGAATGGGGAGGCCCATGCTGCACTAACCCTATTGTTCCGAAAGGTGAATCTGGGCCCCATGGGTATCCCCCCTGGAAGCACGTAAAGCGTACATCGTCCACTGACCTCGTTGATTTCTTGCTCAAGCGAATTCGTGCAGGAGTAGGTTGCGTGGTTTTCTTCGCTAGCGGCGAAATTAGTTTCAACGCGTCGCATTGATTTCTCGGCCGTGTATTCCCACCGCGTAACCGAGTGTCGATTCACACGGCTCGCTGGAAGGAATTGATTTATTTTACGATGTAAAAAACCAACATAGAGAGGTCAATTATGCCCCTTTTAAACGTTGTTATCGTACTCATCGTGGTCGGCGTACTGTTGTGGTTGGTGAATCAGTATATCCCTATGGATCGAAAAATAAAGTCGATCCTGAATGCGGTGGTGGTGATTGCCGTCGTGATCTGGTTGCTGAGTGTGTTCGGTTTGATCGATTCCTTATCAAGCATCCGACTCGGAAATTAACCTCTCACGAAGAGGTTCAGGCTTACGTGTTGAACGTGCAGGGATTTTGTACTTGGGCGCCGGGTTATCCCGACGTATGTTGCGGTGTCCAGGATTCGGCGCTTTTATCACGTTGGTAAGGGCGCCATTCCACCCTATGGCCCGAACACCGCGCAGGCTGTGGCCCTGTATTGCCTGTGGCTGACGTCCTCCCGAGGAGCGCCGCCGGGTGGTAAGCGGGCATCAAAAACATCGGAATGAAACACGTAGGATTCGGGTTGAGCAGGAAGTCCAGACCCATACGTAACGTGGTGTTGTGTGCGGGTGTGGTGGTCTTTTTAACCCTCTCGCCGGCTAAGGCACAGGACGACCCTGACCCGGGCCGGTTTACCGAGGAGATCCTGGGCTTCGAGGCCTGGGATCTGAAAAATGCGATACCTGCACAACCTATTCTCTTTGCCGGCAGCTCCAGCATCCGAATGTGGCAGACAGGGGTCTATTTCCCAGACCTGCCGGTTGTCAACCGGGGTTTCGGCGGCTCGCACATCTCAGACGTCAACTTCTACCTGGAGCGCACGGTGTTGAAATATGCGCCACGCGCCATCGTCTTTTATGCCGGCGATAATGACATCTCCGGCGGCAAAACCCCCGAGCGAGTACTTGAAGACTACAAGGCGTTTGTCGCCAGGGTGCACGCTCGTTTGCCGGCGGTCGACATCTTTTTTATTCCCATCAAACCGAGTCTGGCGCGTTGGACCCTCTGGCCGCAGATGCTCCGGGCCAATGCGATGATCGCCGAGTACTCTGGCGGCGAGCCTCGCCTCCACTACATCGATGTCGCCACCCCTATGCTGGGGGTGGACGGGATGCCTCGGCCGGAGTTTTTCCTGGAAGATGGGCTCCACCTGAACCGGGACGGCTACGACCTGTGGACGCAGATCGCTCGGCCGCACATGCTCCACATATTGAAGCAACGGTCGGTCGGGCGTGGGCCAGGCCGCTGATGCCGGCTTACTTGCTGGCTTTCCGGAACGCCTTCAGCCAGGCTTCGGCCATGAGGGCATTGCCGGCGGGCGCCGGGTGAACGCCGTCGGGGCACCAGTAGGAAGCGGGGGCTTGCTTGAGCGCCGCGTCGAAGAGGGTTTGATAGGGTACCCACTGGGCCTTGTAGTCGACGGCTACCCGCTTCGCTGCAGCGCGGTACGTATCAAATTCTGGCTGCCAGCTTTCGTTGATGGCGGTTCCGCCGGCGACGGCGAAGGGTTCACACAGGATGAGCCGCACATCCGGAAGCGCCGCACGCGTTCGATCCAGAAGCGCGCGGTAATCGCGCTCGTACACTTCCACCGTCCCGTCGTAGTTGCCGTTCAGCTTGTGCCAGAAGTCGTTCACGCCGATCAACATGCTCAGGACGTGCGGGGCCAGCGTGATACAGTCCGCATCCCATCGTTCGGCGAGCTGATACACCTTGTTGCCGCTGATGCCGCGATTAAAACACTGCCAGTCCATCTTCGGTTGCCGGGCGCGCAGTTGCGCCGCCGCAAGCATCGCGTAGCCGCTTCCCAGACTGCGGCCGGAGTTGGCCTCCTGGTTCTCCTTGTTGCGGCCGGCGTCCGTGATGCTATCTCCCTGAAAAACAACCACGCTGCCGGCGGGCAAACCGGTCGTTGACAGATCGGCTTCGTCGTTGAGTTCGGACGAGATGAGATCGGGCATATACAGGCCAGCGCCGACCGTAAACGCGCTTGCTTTGAGAAACTGGCGGCGATTCGATCCGAAAGAGGGCATAACGGCAGCAGGTGAAGGAGATGGAGGTCCAATGAGGATCGGACCAAGATAGCCGGCTCATGCCCGGCGATCAAGGGGAAGCGTCACTCGCCGGTATCCGCCAGGGCGCGTTCAATGAGATCGATAAACTGGGCGCTTTCGCGGGCTCCATTGATCGGATAGCCGTTCACGAAGAATCCCGGGGTGGATTCAATGCCGAACTGGCCCCCAACGTTCATGGAGCGTTCGATAACCACGCTGGCGCGCTGGTAGCCTTCCGACTGCGCATCGTCGGCGCAGGAATCCCACGCCGCCAGATCGATCCCGCTTTCGCCCAGCCTGCCGCGGCTTTGGGCCAGGATGTTCTCTTTCGTGATGGCGCGCTGGTTGCTGAAATAGCTGTCGTGGAGGGACCAGAACGCATCGATCGATTGATCCGCCGCGCAGATCGAGGCGATGGACGCGGCCCTCGCCCAGGGATGGATGCTATCCAGCGGGAACTGGACGTACACGAGACGCACCTGATCGGGGTATTTCGTCAGCACCTGGCGTAGTGTGTCGGCCGCGGCGGCGCAGTAGGGGCACTGGAAATCGGAAAACTCCACGATGGTCACCGGGGCATCCGCCGGCCCTTTCGACGGCATGCCTGCCGTCGCTTCCAGCAAGGCTTCGTGCGTTTTTTGTGCCTCGGCGGCGGCTTCGAGCTCCCGGGCCTTCCCCATGTCGTCCAACTCGGTCTGCGAAAGGCCGGCGTTAAAAGGACCACCCGCCAGCAAATACAGCGTTGCGTCCTGGGGATCCGTCAGGAAGCGCTGAACCTGTTGCCCGTTGATCACAAATGCGCCTTCTTCCATTCCGACCACGGCGGAGGGCTCGATCGGCCCGATCGTCACCTGGTACTCGGACAGTTGGGGGAAGAGGAAGTGCAGATTCGCGTGCAAACGCGCCTTGCGCGTCTCCGAATTGTCGGCCGATTGCGCCCGCGCAGGCAGGACAAACAGGGCGGAGAGAAGAAGAACGAATAGGAATTTCATGGGACGTTCAGATGTCGGTGACGCCGGCCCGAATGCATGGCCGGAAACGCCTGTTCCAACACTTGAACGCCCTGAAGGATCGCGACGGATGAAAAAAAGCGAGGGTTACGGCCTCCTGCTACTCGATCTTGACCCCGTAGTGCCGCGAGAACGGCTGCCTTACACCGTCTTCCATGTTGGCTTCGCCGTACGCATTCGCCTTGTCTCCCGTGACCAGCCGCAGCCAGAATTCCCCCCGCGCCGCATCGTAGTACCAGCGGTGGGCCGTATCGGACTGATCGATGGTCACCACCTGATCCACCGACGTGGCTTCAACGATCGTATCACGCTTCGAATTCGGGTACAGCCGGGGCGCGGCCGGCACATCGGTGAACTTCAGCACGATGTATTCGCCCCGAAATCCCTCGCGGGTGGCGTATTTGCCCTGCAGGGCCCCCTTGACTTCATAGACGC
>JAWXAX010000181.1 GCA_034439735.1 Rhodothermales bacterium
GGATATGCACTTCGAGGACGACGGCGCCTTCACCGGGGCGGTCTCGGGGGCGATGCTAGCGAGTGTGGGCTGTCACTACGTCATCCTGGGCCACTCGGAGCGCCGGCAGTTTTTTGGAGAGACGGACGCGAGCGTGAACCGGAAGACCCTCAAGGCGCCGGGAAGCGCGCTGATCCCCATCGTGTGTATTGGTGAAACGCTGGCTGAGCGCGAGGCCAACCGCGAGGAAGAAGTCGTCAGCCGGCAGGTGCGTGCCGCGCTGGATGGGTTCACGCTGACGTCTGCCGAACATCTGGTCCTGGCCTACGAACCGGTGTGGGCGATTGGGACGGGGCGGACGGCCACGCCGGAACAGGCACAGGCGATCCACGCGTTCATCCGCGGCTTACTGATTGAACAGTTTGGCGAGGCTCTGGGCCGCGCGATTCACATTTTGTACGGCGGTAGCATGAAGCCGTCGAATGCGGCGGAGTTGCTGGGGCAGAAGGATGTCGACGGCGGGTTGATCGGCGGCGCCGCCCTCAAGGCCGACGACTTCCTGGGCATCGTCGCGGCGGCGGAAGCCGTCAATCGCTAGAGGAAGACGAGGCCGGCGCGGCGGGCGTGCTAGGTGTGGCTGAGACTTTTTCGGCCGGCTTTTCGGAGGACCCTTCGGAAGCGCCGGCCGAACTCGTTTTGGCGGCGCCCCCGCTGCGCGGGTAGTCGGTCTGGTAAAAGCCACTTCCCTTAAAGACCAGTCCACCTGCGCCCCGAATGATGCGCTTCACGTGCATTCCGGTAGTCGGACAGGTCGTCAGCGCGGCTTCCGTGATGCGCTGCTCGAACTCGAAGGTCGTACCGTCTTCGCGCTTGTAGGTGTACGTGGGCATACGCTCTAAAATGGCGGTAAGTAAAGGCGTTCATGAGAAAGAGCGAGAGCATGCCTGAACGAATTCAGCTGGTCTCCCGGCACGAAGCCATCAACCAGAAAGCGGTGGCGAGGTTTCACCAGAGGGGCGCCGCTCGCCGGCGGTTTCAATCATGGGTGATGTTTGGCAGGATAGGAAGGGCCGGCCCCAGTATGGCCCGAAAGGCGATATCCGCGAGGTCCGACCGTACCTGGTTATGCTTTGTGTTGTCGCGCGTCGGGTAGACCCGATTGGTCAGGAGTACGACGAAGAGCTTTGCGTCGGGGTCGATCCAGATCGAGGTGCCTGTAAATCCCGTATGCCCGAAGCTGCGGGGACCGAACAGGGTGCCGGCGGAGGAGAAACCGGAGGGGCTCCGGGTATCCCATCCCAGCGCCCGTGTATGGGTCTCGGACGCCGCGGCGGTGGTAAACAGGCGGATGGTTTCGGGCTTCAGGAAGGGCACGCCGTTTACACGTCCGTCGTTCATGAGCATGAACGCGAATCGGGTGAGGTCGTCGGCTGACGAAAACAGGCCGGCGTGGCCGGCGGTGCCGCCGAGGATGTACGCCGTTTCGTCGTGTACTTCGCCCTGGACCAGTCGTTTGCGGAAGGTATGATCGATCTCGGTCGGCACGATCGAGGGGTCTTGCCCCTGGCCGGCGGATCGGAAGCCTGTTCGTGTCATGCCGAGGGGTTGGAGCACGGCGCGCCGGACATAGTCTCCGAACGATTCCCGGGTGATCCGCTCGATGACGAGCGCCAGCACGATCATGTTAAAATCGCTATACCGCATCTCGGAGCCCACCGGGTAGACGAGGGACTCGCCCATGACATGGTCGATGATGCCGGCCCGGGTCAGGATGCCCATCTCATGGAATGGCCGAAACGGGATGAGGCCGCTCGTGTGTGTGAACAGATGCCGGATCGTGATGCTGCCCTTGCCGTTTTTACCAAACTCCGGGATATACTGGCTAACGGGAGCGTCGAGGCTGAGCAGGCCCTGTTCGTATAGCTTCATCGCGGCCGTCGTGGTGGCGATGACCTTGGTCATCGAGGCGACGTCGAACAGCGAAGCGGGCGTGACGAGCTGGTCGGAGTCGTATGTGAAGTAACCATAACCGGCGGTCTTCACCAGCGCCAGCTCGCGGCCGATGGCGACGGACGCGCCTGGGAAAGCCTGATCGGCGATGGCGCGATGGATGAGTGAATCGACCGAGGTGATCGTTGCGCCGCTCATGCCCACTTCCTCAGGCGCGGCGGATCGGGGGGAGATCTGCGGCGTCACAAGCCCGTGGCCGAACGGATACAGCCCGGGAATCGTGATGGGCAAGGTGCCCGAGAAGCCGGACTGACCGAAGAGCGCTTGCACGGATGTTTTCTGGGAAGCCTCGCTATGGCTGTACGCCGCCACGTAGACGGCCGGCTGTGCGGGAAGGGCCTGTATGAGGTAGGGAGATCCGAAGGCGATGACCACGACGGGGATGCGGCGGGCGATCAGCGTGTTGAGGAAACGCTGGAATGCCGGCAGAAGTTGGATGCGGTTGCTGCCGGAGCGCACCGGCAAAAAGGCCGGCACGATCACGAGTTCCGCCGCCGAGGCGATGTTCAGGGCCTCGGCAAAATCGGTTTCCGTGGCGCGGCGGTCCAGCGACCGCTTGAAGATGCGGCTGCCCGACGCCATGCCTGAGAGTTGGAGCTGGAATACCGCGCCGGGGTCTGCCTCGTCGGTGTCATTGAGCGCGATCGAGGCGATCGATGCCGGCCGACGCGTGAGCGGGACGAGCTGTCCCTGGTTGCGGATGAGTGTGAGCGAGGCGCGGGCAATGGTCTCCGCGAGCGTCGTATGGGGTTGGGAGGCAACGATCTGGCGGGCCTGAGCCGGCTCGGTGTGACGCTCCTCATGGAGACCAAGCCACTCCTTGGATTGCAGAACGCGGAGCACGGACTGGTCGATTCGATCCTCTGTCAGCCGGCCCTCTTCCACGGCTTTCAAGATCGCCGAGCGCGCCGCATATTCGTCCTGTGAAAGCACCAGCATGTCGATGCCGGCCTCGATGGCGCGGACAGCCGCTTCACCGGTGCCAAAGTGTTTGGTGATGCTCGTCATCCGCATCGCATCCGAGACGATCAACCCCTTGAATCCGAGGTCTTCACGCAGGAGGGAGGTGACGATTCCCGAGGCCAGCGTGGCCGGCACGCGAGGATCGGGTTCGAGCTGGGGCAGGGCGAGATGGCCCATCATGATGCTCATGATGCCGGCGTCGCGGACACCCCGGAAGGGTACGAGCTCGACGGAGTCCAGCCGCGCACGGTCGAAAGGGAGGATCGGGAGGTCGGAGTGCGAGTCGGTGGCGGTGTCTCCGTGGCCGGGGAAGTGTTTGGCCGTGGCAATCACCTTGCCATCCTGTAGGCCGAAGGTGAACGCCTTCACCATGTCCGTCACCAGATCGGGGCGTTCGCCGAACGAACGGACGTTGATGACCGGGTTGGCGGCGTTGTTGTTGATGTCCGCCACCGGGGCGTAGACCTGGTCGATGCCCAGCGCGCGGGCCTCGCGGGCGGTGGCGTAGCCGGCGGCATAGGCGAGGCTAGTGTTACGTGTGGCGCCGAGCGCCATCGCACTCGGGAAATTGGTGGTGCGCGAAATCCGCATGCCGGCGCCGGACTCCATGTCCTGCGACATCAACAGCGGCAGGTTGGAGCGGGCCTGGAGTTCGTTGGCGAGCAGCAGTTGCGAGTAGGGATCTCCCTGGAAAAAGAGGATGCCGCCCACCTGGAATCGCTCGACGAGATCCACCAGGCGCTTGTACGCCGGGTCGTCCGCGCTGGTGTAGACGCCGTAGGCGTAGGAGGAAAAGAGCTGAGAGACCTTTTGTTCGAGGGTGAGCTGACGGAGGGTGGACCGCGCCCAGGCCCCCGTGCCCTCCAGGTATTCCTCGTAGTGGTCCTGGCTGGTGGGCGGGCTTCCTGTCCCTTTCCCGTTGAATTGGAGGGCCATCCAGGCCGGCACCGCTACCACGCAGGTGACGATAAAGGCAGCAGTGAGCCGATCCAGCAAGGTAGTTTCTCTCATACGGAACAGCGTTACGCGTCTATCGCACCATGCGTAAACGACCTACGATACGAATCGGATTGCAAAAACAATGCGCCATTTGGATGAACGGAACTACACACCGCGAATTCTGTGTATTGATCCCTTCAACACGCCAATCCTACGGTGCGGATCAATGGCCACCTTTTACGATGCGCTCACGGACGAGCTCCAGGTGTTTATCGAGCAGCAGCCCATCTTTTTCACCGGATCCGCGCCGGCAGACGGGCGCGTCAACGTGTCGCCCAAGGGGATGGACAGTTTCCGGTGTTTCGATGCGCGGACGGTGGGGTATCTGGATGTGACGGGCAGCGGTAACGAGGCAGCCGCACACATCGGTGAGAACGGCCGGCTGACGATCATGTTTTGCAGTTTCACCCGGCAGACGCTCATCCTACGGTTGTACGGGAGGGGGGAAGTCGCCCGCCGCGGCACGGCACGATGGGCGGAGCTCATCGACCGGTTCACGCTGCTCCGCGGAGCCCGGCAGATCGTAGTGTTACATATCGACTCGGTGCAGACGTCCTGCGGGTACGCTGTGCCGATCATGGAGTATGTCCGCGACCGCGACACACTCGTCAAGTGGGCCGGGGGACAGACGGACGAGGAACTGGTGGCCTATCGCGAGCGGAAAAATACACGGAGTATCGATGGCCTGCCTACAGGGAGCTGGTTGCTGGAAGGCCATTAACGGAGGGCCCCGGGGGGTGTAGGTGTATGAGCGAAGCGCGTAGAACCATGCCTGTCCTCCTGCTCGGCGTCCTCATCGCCGCGCTGGACATTGCGATCCTGGGGCCGGCGTTGCGCGCGATCGCCGAGACGTTTTTGCTGGACGAACGCGCCGTGGCCTGGGTGTTTATCGTGTTCTCCCTGTTCAGCCAGCTCGGCAACCCGATCATGAGCGGGTTGTCCGACAGCTACGGTCGCCGGCTGGCGTTCGGGTGGTGCATCGGGTTGTTTGTCGTGGGCACCTTGATCGTCGTCTTTTCGCCCACCTTCTTCATCATGCTCGTAGGCCGGGCGTTTCAGGGAGCCGGCGTCTCGGGTATTTTCCCGATCACCGGCGCTGTCATAGGCGATCTATTTCCGGTCGAGCGTCGCGGGAGGATGCTGGGTATCGTGGGCGCCGTCTTCGGGGTGGCGTTCATCATTGGGCCCATCGTAAGCGGCGTGATGCTGCAATGGTTTTCGTGGCGCTCCCTGTTTGTGGTCACCCTGCCGCTGGCATTGTATGTTGGGATCGTTGGCGTTCCACGCCTACCCCACGTCCGCGCCGAGCGGGTTGCTCGGCTGGACTGGCCCGGGGTACTTGCGCTGGGCGCGGCGATGGCGTGCTTCACGTTTGCCATCAATCAGGTAGATGCTGAACGCATCGGCGCGAGCCTGCTCAGTCTGCGTGTGGGGCCGTTTCTGGGGGCGACGGTCCTTTTTTTTGCCCTATTTTTAGCCATCGAACGCCGGGGGGCGCACCCGTTTATCCGGCTGGGCCTGTTTCGGTCGCGCCAGGTGGTCATCGCCTGTCTGGTCAGCACCGGCGCCGGCGCTACCGAGGCGGTCTTTGTGTTCCTACCCAGTTTCGCCGTGGTGGCCTTCGGGGTGGCGGACCGCGCGGCGTCGTTTATGTTGCTGCCGCTGGTGACGGCGCTGGCGATCGGGTCGCCTTTGTGCGGCCGGTTGATCGACCGGCTGGGGTCGCGGGCAGTGGTACTCGGCGGCACGGCCGTGACGGCGGCGGGACTGGCGGTGACCGGGATGTCTACCGACAGCATCGGGTTATATTATGCCGGCGGGGTGTTGATCGGACTGGGTCTTTCGGCCATCCTGGGTTCGGCGCTGAGTTATATTGTCCTGAATGAGGCTCAGCCGGGTGAGCGGACGGTGGTACAGGGGGTGGTGCGCCTGTTCAAGGCCGTAGGCCGGCTGTTGGGGGGCGCCCTCATCGGAGCCGTGGCCGCCTCTGGCGGAGGATCGATCGGGGGCTACGCCCGCGCGTTTGCCGTTATTGCAATAGGGATGGGGTTGATGCATGCCCTGGCGTACGGGTTGAAGCGGAGGGGGGAAGAAAAGGAGGGGTAAGGTTTTCATGTTGATCGTTTTTTAACGTCATCCCCGCTAGATGTATGGGATGATCATCCGACCATTTCCGTCCATGACACATTCCTATTTCAGCCTGGCATTGCTGGCGATCGGTCTCCTGGCCGGCTGTGCCGGTGAACCCTCGGCGCCGGCCACTGAAGACACGCCGGCCGTCGCGTCAGAATCCGCCGTAGAGGAAATTCGAGTGTTACAGGCGCTGCCGGCCCTCCAATCCGCCTTTGCGTCGGTGGTGGCGATGGAGCCTCGCACGATGCAGGATCTGATCTATCTCACCGAAATCCCGGCCCCGCCTTTCGGCGAAGGGCCCCGGGGTGAGGCGTTTGCGGCGCTGATGGCCGAGGCCGGTCCGGACTCGCTCTGGACCGATGCCGAGGGCAACGTCATAGCCCGGGTGGACGGAGTCACCGGGGACCGCACCGTGGCATTCGGGGCGCATCTGGACACCGTGTTTCCCGCCGGCACGGACGTTACCGTCCGTATGCGCGGCGACACCCTCTATGCTCCGGGCGTCGGGGACGACACACGCGGATTGGTGGTGCTGCTGGCCATGCTGCGGGCGATCCGGAGCGATGACCTGCGTTTCGAGGATGACCTTTTGCTGATCGGGACCGTAGGCGAAGAAGGATTGGGCGATCTGCGGGGGATGCGCTACCTGTTCGGGCCCGAAGGGCCTGGCATCGATGCCTTTATCGCGGTCGATGGTGGTCCGGTGGGAAATATCGTCAACGAGGCGCTGGGGTCGAACCGGTACCGGGTGACGGTTTCGGGTCCGGGTGGGCATTCCTGGGGCGCTTTCGGCGCCGGCAATCCGGCTCATGCCCTTGGGACGATGATCCATCTCTTCTCGGAAAAGGCCGAGCCGTACACGGCGAACGGGCCACGGACGTCCTACAGCGTGGGCCGCATCGAAGGTGGCACGTCCGTGAACGCAATCCCCGATGCCGCATGGATGGAAGTGGACATGCGTTCGGTAAACCCGGACCGCCTGGCTGGAATCGATGGGCTACTCAAAGAGGCGGTGGCGGAGGGCCTGGCCTACCACAATCGGCTAAAACGCTCAGGACCTGAGCTGACGGCGTCCGTCGAATCGATCGGCCAGCGCCCCTCGGGCGCCACGCCGGCCGACGCGCCGCTCGTCCAGCGCAGTCTCGCCAGCGCCCGCGCCCTGGGCGGCGACGCCAGCCTCTCGATGTCCTCCACCGACGCCAACATCCCCATCTCGCTAGGCATCCCGGCGGTGACGATCGGCCGGGGGGGCGATAGTGGCAACGCGCACGCGCTCGACGAATGGTGGCTCAACAAAGACGGCCACCTGGGCATCCACTGGGCGCTACTGCTGGCGGCCGCGGAAGCGCGGATCGTGTCGACGGGCGACTGAGGCCATGGGCCTCCGTCTGCCGCGTCTTCAATCCAGGCTGCCGGTTGATGCCTCGCCGGCGCTGAATCCGCGCCGCATCACCGCATACACCGGCAATCCGGCGATCAACAGCAAAAAGCCCCAGAAGACGGTCTCCTGGCCGGAGCCGGCAATGGCCCAGAGCGAGTAGAGGAAGGCCACGATGCTTACAGATAGTTGGCTGGCGAGCCGGCCTCGCGACAGCGCCTTCCCTTCTCGGAGTGAAATCCAAAGTTCGGTCATGCTCGAAAACACATAGGGCATCAGGGTGGCGAGGGTCGCGAGCAGGATGAGGAAGGTGAACGCCTCGACGAGACCCCGCGTGTAGTTCATTCCAATGAGCGCGCTGGAGATGACGCTGGAAACGATGAGGCCAAACGCCGGCGACCCGCGGCCGGTCAGCCCGGCAAACCGCGCGGGCAGCAAGCCGTCGAGCGCGGCTGCGCGCGGAAGCTGGCCGGACAAGAGCACCCACCCGTTGAGCGCACCGAACGCCGAGATCGCAGCGCCGGCGCCCATCAACCACCGGCCCCAATCCCCCCAGATTCTCCCGGCCGCATCCGCGAACGGCGCGGTGGAGGTCGCCAGTTCGGCAGGGGCGATGATGCCCATGACGGCGACGGTGCAGATGATGTAAATGGCGGCGGCGAGGCTCGTGCCGAGCATCGTGGCGCGTGGGATGGTGCGTTTAGGATCGTGGATGTCGCTTGCCGGGACCGTGCCGGATTCGAGGCCGAGGAAGGCCCACAAGGTGAGGGTCACCGTACTGCTGAGGGCGAGCATCGGCGAGTCGCCCGTCGGGTTAAATGGGACGAAATGACCGGGTTCGAACGTAAAAAAACCAAACAGCGCTACAGCCGCGAGGGGTAATACCTTTAGCACGGTCGTCACCAGTTGCACGCCGCCGGCCTCGCGCACGCCGGCGACGTTGACGGCCGTCAGGAGCCAGAGCGGGATGAGGGCGGCGGCGGCGCCCAGGATGGGCGAGGTGCTAAGGCCGGGCCAGAACACCGTGCTGTAACTCGCGAAGGCCACGGCGAGCGCGGCATTGGTCGTCCACATCGAGATCCAGTACGACCACGCGACCCAGAACCCCCCGAAATCCCCAAAACCTTCCCGCGCATACGCGTACGGCCCCCCGAGCCGGGGCAAGCGCATGCCCAGCCGGGCAAAGACGAGCGCGAGGCACAAGGCCCCGCCGGCGCTGACAAGCCACCCGAGGATGCTGATTCCACCAAACGGGGCCAGCGAAGCCGGCAGGAGGAAGACCCCCGAGCCGATCATGTTGCCCAGAACGAGGGCGGTGCACATCCACAATCCCAGGCCGCGGCGTGTAGGGGGTTCAGGCATGATCAATAAAAATCTTCGCTGATTCGTTTTTTAACCGCCTCGGGTGAGGCCCCGCTTGTACTCATCTCCCGAAAAAACGCCTCGTCGTACGTCCGGCTGCGGACGACGATGGGCATCGGGACGGCGTGGCCCAGCATCAGGGCCTGCTGCTTGGAGTCGAGGCCGGCGAGCACCTGCCGCAGGCCCGAGGCGTTGCTTGTGCCCACCAGCGCGGCGGCGATGTCCTTCTCGTCGTTGAGCTGGGCGACGACCTTTGTGCCGATCTGGCTGAGCACCTCTTCGTCGATGGCGCTCGGGCGCTGATCCACGACCAGGAGGGACACATAAAACTTGCGCATCTCCCGGGCGATCTTTCCGAACGGCGTCTCCCGCGCCACGCCGGGGCTGAGGAATTTGTGCGCCTCCTCGATGGTAATGATGAGCGGGGTGGGTTTGTCCGCCTCGTTCTTGGACTGGAGGTACCGGTTCGTCTTTTCCTCGTAGGCGTCTCGGATGCGCCGGGTGATGACGTTGGCGACGAGGAGATAGACCTCCAGGCTGGAGTAGCGGCCAAATTCAAACACGATGGATTTGCCCTGGTCGATCGTCTCCAGGAGCGCCTTGATCACGTCGATTTTGCCGCCCGCAGCGTCCGTGCTGAAGAACTCGTGCCGCTGAAACCGGCTGAGCTTGCGCTTGAGGGCCTCGAGGGAAGCCACATGGGCCCCGCAACTATCGGCCAGGGACTCAATGCCGGCGCTATCGGCCTCCAGAATACGCTGGAGCCAGGCGCGGCCGTGTTTCTGCTGGACCAGGTAGGCGCTTTCGGCGGCCGTCTGGTTGAGGTTGAGCGTGTCGCGGAGTGGGAGGATGTCATCCGGCTCGATCTGGTCGGCGTAGAGGCGCACCTCGAAGTCGGGCGTGACGCGGCGCTGGCGGGTCGTTTTGGGGTCGAGCGAGAAGATGCTGACCTTCGACGGAAACAGGTCGCGCAGCCCCTTCACGAACCCGGTCCCGCCGTCATTTTCGATGGTCGCGCTGTAGCCGTACTCCGAGTGCATATCGAAGATGAGGTTGACGGCGCGGTCGTTTTTGATCGTCCCGCAGAGCAGCAGCCGGGTGAGGAAGGTCTTCCCCGTCCCCGTCTTCCCGAACACCGCGTTGGAGCGCTCGACAAACCGTTTGAGGTTGATACAAACGGGGATGCCCTCCATGCCGAGCGGCTCGCCCATGTGAAAGTATGTGTTGCCGCCGTCGTTGGCTTCGTGGCCAAAGATGCGGGCTACATCGTCGGCCGTGGCGCGGGCGACGGGGGAGAAGTGGGCTGGGATGGTTTTGACGGAGCGCGCCGGCTCGGCCTGGAGGTCCTGATGCCCTGTGTTCGGCATCATGAGCATCGGCTTGAGCGCTACGGTGGCGTAGGTCGAGACGCCGCGCATGACATCGCGGAGCAGGGCGTCGTCCGCCGCCGGCGGGTGGAGGAGGATACCCTCGTTGGCAGCTTCGATGCTCGCATCCGTGATCATCGCGAAAAAGTCGTACGCCTCCCCCTGGATGACGACGAACGAGCCTGCGGCTATGGCCTCGACGGACAGGTCGTCGTCCAGCTTCATATCGATGCCCTGGCTCAGCGAGCCGCGGGTGATGACGCCGAGTTTATTCGGGCGCACGTTAGGATTGGCGGTCATTGTCGCGGGCGATCCAGGCCAGGAGCTTTTCGGCGAGAAGCCCGGTGAGCGCGATCGCGATCATTTCGGATACCATCCGGGGGAGCATGCGTCTGCCGAAAAGGCTCATGAGCCGGGGCAGGCTGAGGACTAGTAAGAAAGAGCCGATCATCCCGAAGAGCCAGTTAAACAGGGAGTCGGTGAGGCGTGGGTGGGCGGAGTTGGGCATGGGAGTAGCGATCAGGCAGCCGCGGGCGTCATCTGGTCGGCGCGCAGGGCCAGCTGGCCACAGGCGGCGTCGATGTCTTGCCCACGGCTGCGACGTACGGTGACGGTTGCGTGGCCGGCTACGAGCACCCGGATGAACTTATTCAGCTGGGTCTCGCTGGTGCGCCGAAAGGCGAGTGCTTCGACCGGGTTGTACATGATGAGGTTGACCTTGCTCGGGGCCCAACGCGTTACATGCACAAGCTCGCGCGCATCGGCTTCCGAGTCGTTGAATCCCTGAAACATACAATATTCGTAGGTCACCTGCCGGCCGGTTTTCCGGGTGTAGTACTGGATGGCCTCTTTGAGCGCCGAGAGATCGGTTCGCTCGCTCCGGTTTACCGGCATGATTTCGCTGCGCTTGGCGTCGACCGGCGCATGGAGGGACACGGCCAGGTTGAATCGCGTCTCGTCGTCGGCCAGCTGTTTGATACGCTTGGCGAGGCCTACCGTGGATACGGTGATGCGGCGCGCTGAAAGGCCCATGCCTTCTTCGTGGGTAAGGCCTTCGATGCTGCGCAGCACCTGGTCGTAGTTGAGCATGGGTTCGCCCATGCCCATGTACACGATGTTCGTGATGCGTCGGCCGTATTCGGCCTCGGCGATCTTGTTGAGCTCCCACACTTGATCGAAGATCTCGCCGGCGGAAAGGTTCTCGCTGAACCCCATCTGGCCAGTTGCGCAAAACGAGCAGGCCATGGCGCAGCCGACCTGGCTGGAGACACACACTGTGAGCCGGCGCGGATCACCCTCTTCGTCGAAATCCGGGATGAGTACGGCTTCCACCTTACGCCCCGAAGCGATCGAGAACAGGCATTTGATGGTACCGTCCGAGGCCTGGCTGCGATGTTCGAGCGTGAGCGGCGCGAGGGTGAATCGTTCCGCGAGCGCGGCACGAAAAGTTTTCGGGAGATCGGTCATGCCATCGTAGGACCGCACCCCTTTTCCGTAGAGCCAGGCGAAAAGCTGGCCGCCCCGGTACGCCGGCTGACCGAACTGTGGCGCAAGGCCCAGCAACTCGGTCCGGCTGAGAGATAGAAGCGACGTTGTGGGTGTCACGAAGGTGGAAGTTGAAGGTGGTGTCATCCTGGGCCTGTTGAAGGACCTCTCGGACGGTCGGAAGGTCCTTCGACAGGCTCAGGATGACACTATTTTTTGGGGTTTCATGTAGGCTTGAACATGGATAACGTCAAGAAAAAACCTCGAACGTAGAACATTAAACCGCCGCGGAAAGCGGTCTTTTGACCGTCCACGTAGCCACCCCGATCATGGCGGCGGCGAAACCGGCTCCGATGAGTAAACTGATGGGGATGCCCGCGAGGGTAGCCGGCGCGGCGTCCGGCCAGTACATGCCGGACCGCATCCCGCTGATCATGTACGACACCGGGTTGAGTCGGATCGCCCACTGCAGGACGGTTGTGGCGCCTTCGTAGGGGAAAAAGGCGCCCGAAATCAGCCACATGGGAAGAAGAAACAGGTTCATGATCGCATGAAACCCCCGCGTGGTGGCCATGCGCCAGGCGATGGCGATCCCGAGCGCCGTAAAGGCGATGCCGGCGAAGACGCAGAGGGTCAAGATCAGCAGCACCCCCGGAATCGAAGGGAAGATCGACAAGAACGGCAACAGGACCAACAACAGGATGGCCTGGATGAGCGACAACGTCGTCCCGCCGAGCGTACTGCCCAGCACAAAGGCCGTCCGCGATACCGGCGCCACGAGCGCTGCCTGGAGGAATCCGGCCTTCCGCTCTTCAACGATGGAGATGGTCGAGAAGATGGCCGTGAACAGGATCATCAGGGCGATGATGCCCGGAAAGAGAAACTCGAAGTAGCCGACGCCTTCCTCGCCGGCGCCGGGCAGGCTGAACGACCCCTGAAACCCCATGCCGAGCAGCAGCCAGAACAAGACCGGCTGCGCCAGCGCGCCGAACACCCGGCTGCGGTCCCGCACGAACTTGACGATCTCACGCCGCCAGAGGGCGGAAATACAGTGGAGGTAGGACATGGGGAAAGGGAAAATGCAAAATGCAAAATGCAAAATGGGTGGGCAGTCTTATCGAACTACGTATTCATCTTCACTCCGGACAGTACCATAAAGACATCTTCCAGGGAGGGTTTGCGGACGGTGGCGGAGGTGATGGCGGGGCCGAAGCGCTCGTAGATGGCGGGTAGTTGTTGGATGGCAGCGGCACCGGCGACCCGGATGTCGTTGCCGACGACGCGGGTTTCGAATCCGAAGGCGCTGGCGATTTCGCGTGCGAGGGAATCGGGCTCGGCGGCGGCGATCCATAACATTTCGTCGCCGAGGCGGGCCTTCATCTGGGCCGGCGAGCCTGTCGCCACCAACTTTCCGTGGCTCAGCAGGGCGAGGGTGTCGCAGGCCTCGGCTTCGTCGAGCAGGTGCGTGGCCACGATCATCGTGACCCCTTCGCGTCGACGGTGCTGATGCAGCACGTCCCAGAACGTGCGCCGTGCGATCGGGTCGAGGCCGGTCGTCGGCTCATCGAGCAGCAACAGGCGTGGGCGATGCAGGAGGCCTCGGATCAGATCCACCCGCCGTTTCTGACCCCCCGACAGCGTGCTGATGCGGTCGCCGGCGCGGTCGGCAAGCTCAAAGACCCCCAGGAGCTCCTGAATGCGGTCCGCGAGTAGCTTCCCGGAAAGGCCGTACAGACTGCCGTGAAAGGTCAGGTTCTCCATCACCGTCAACTCGGCGTCCAACGCGGGATCCTGGAAGATGACGCCCAGGAGCGGCCGGACGGCAGCCGGAGAGGTGACGGGGTCATGACCAAAGACCTCGACGCGCCCACTCGTCGGATGTATCAGGGTGGAAAGCGTTCTGAAAAGGGTGGTTTTACCGCTGCCGTTGGGCCCGAGGAGGCCAAACAGATGCCCGGACTCAACGGTGAACGACACACCGTCAAGCGCCTGGAAGTCCCCGTATCGATGGGTAAGGGCATCGACGCGAACGGCGGGGTGAGCCATGGGCGGGAGAATCAGTGAAAGACGTAACGCGAAAACCCGAAGGTCGACCGTAGAGACACGATACATCGTGTCTCCCCATCAAACCATTCGATCGTAGAGACACGATACATCGTGTCTCCCCATCAAACCAATCGACCGTAGAGACACGATACATCGTGTCTCCCCATCAAACCATTCGATCGTAGAGACACGATACATCGTGTCTCCCCATCAAACCATTCGATCGTAGAGACAC
>JAWXAX010000182.1 GCA_034439735.1 Rhodothermales bacterium
CGGGGGCAGGCATTCGACTTCGCTCAGGGTGACATGGAGTAAGGGGCTTCGCTACCTACGCCCCCCACCGCATCACCCCGCTTCGGCGTAATACGCCGCGTCCCGGTAATACCGATACCGGAAGCGGCTGGAGACGAGCGCGGTCGGGTCGAAGGCGTTGAGCACCGTCCCGAGGACGCGCTGGCCGGCCTGTTCGAATTCGCGCACGCCCTGCTGGATTTCGTAGTCGCGCGTCTTGCCGGCCGCGGCCACGAGGAGCGTGGCATCGCAGAGGCTGGCGAGGAAGACGGCGTCGGACACGGCCATGAAGGGCGGGGTGTCAAACAGAATGATGTCGAAATACCGCTTGAGCTCGCTGATGAACGCCGGCATATCCGGCGATCCTAGGATCTCGGCGGCGTGCTCATGGCTGCCGCCGGCGGTGAGGACGTAGAGGTTGTCCTGCTCCCGCAGCGCGCGCCGAAACTGGAGGTGGCGGGCTTCGAGCATCTCGATGAAGCCCGGCTGGTTGGTCAGCCCGAGCTTGGAATGGACGGTCGGGCGCCGCAGGTCGGTATCCACCACGATGGTGCGCCGGCCCGTCTGCGCCAGGGCGATGCCCAGGTTGAGGGCCGTCAGACTTTTGCCCTCGCCCGGGTTGGGGCTGGTGACGACGAGGGTGCGGACGGGTCCGGGGGCGTTGAGGATGTTAAAGCGGAGCTTCCGGTAGGCATCGACGATCATCGACGCCGGCGAAAGGCCTACGATGAGGTGCGGGTCCAGCTCGCCGGTGCGCTGCAGGGCCTGGTTGCCGGCAGGCGCGGGAGCGGCCGCCGGCATCGCCGGGATGATGCCCAGGAGCGGGCACGTCGGGTTCTGCAAATCCTCTGGCGCGAACAGGATGCCGCGGGTGCGCTGCTGGTAGAGGATGGCGAGCCCGAGCCCGACGAGCAGGCCCACGAGGCCGCCCAGGATCAGGTTGCGCGACGTGTCCGGGTATTCGGGTTTGAAGGGGGCGACGGCCTGGCGGATGACCTCGGCGTAGCCCTGTTCGGATTCCTCGGCGATGCGGACGTCCTCCAGCTTTTCGCGGAGGAAGAGGTAGGCGCGTTCGGTGGTCTGGAGCGAGCGCTGGAGCTGTGTGAGGGCGATCTGCTGACCCGGGAGGCCGTTGAGGGTCGCCTGGTAGGCGTCGAGCTGCCGGCTGTAGAGCTGGCTTCGGGCTTCGAGCCGGGCGATCTCCTGCTGCTCGTCGTTGAGCTGGCGCTGAAGCTGGCCCAGGCTGGCGAGGCCATCGCCTTCGGCCGGCGTGTTGGCCTCCGCCACGTACGCGTCCGTCAGGCGGGCGAGGGTGGTCTGGAGGCCGGCGCGGTCACGCTCGAGCGCCGCGATGGTCGGGTTGGTCGAGGCTTCCGGCGTGCCCTTCAGGGCCGGATTCTGGCGGTAGATCTGGTCGAGCCGCGTGTCGATGTCCGCCATCTGCGTGCGGGTGCGTTCGATGTCGGCCGTCGTGTTGGCGGCGAGGCGTTCGGCGAGGCGCGGCTGGAGGCCGGCGAGGTCGTCTTCGAGAAGCCGGGCGGAGACCTGCTTGAGCTTCAACTCCAGGTCGTTCTGCGTCCGGGCGGTTTCGAGCGCCGTCACCTGGTCGATCAGCGCCGTGGCTTCGACGCTCATGGTGAGGCCGCCGTTCTGGCGGAGGAAGACTTTCATCTGCTCCTCCAGCGCGCGGAGTTCGCGGTTGCGCTCCGTGGCCTCGTTTTCCAGAAAGGCGCGGGTGGCGGAGAGCCGGCTGCGGCTGCGCCACAGGGCGCGATCCACCAGCTCTTCCGCGTAGAAGTTGGCCAGGAGGCTGGCCTCGTGTGCGTCGGTGGAGATGGCCGAGATGCGGAGGACATCCGCCACCGGTTCGCGCTGGATCGTGACCAGATTCTGGATGGCGTAGGCCAGCATCGCCGGGGAGGAGGCTTGCGCGAGCAGGGTGATGGGCCGGCCGGTGACCGGGTCGTTCTGGAGGGCGACAAGGCGGTCGGCGACCCGCGTGGCGACGTCCATCGAGCGCTGGAGGACATAAATCTCCGTCTCGACCGAGCGGCCGGACCGGTTGCGGTCGGCGGAGGGGTCGAGCGCGTCCTTCAGGTCCGGCGCGAGGCGGTTATCGACAAGCACCAGGCTGTCCGCCCGGTACACCGGCACCTGGAAATAGGTATAGAGGCCCGTGCCCGTGAGAGTGAGGACGAAGGAGACAAACAGGAACCAGCGTCCCCGGTAGAGGAGGTTGAGGAGCAGCTCGCCCTGAGTGCCGTCGGCGGCCTGAGCAGGAGCCAGCGCCGGCGCCGGGGCAGCCCGGCGGACCGGCGCGGGGGCGTCGGCTACGGGCAGAGGCGTCGCGCGGGGGCCGACGGGTCGGCGTCCGGGCGCTTTGCTCGGAATCGGGTGATCGGCCATACGAAGGGCGTTACAAAAAGCGTTGGTCGCCGATGCGGTCGGATATGCGCGGACCACGGGGCGAGAGATGCAAGGGGAAGATACGGAAGGCCGCGCCGCGGGGCGTGGCCGAGGTGTCAGGATTCTATCACATTTCTGTTATCGCCTCGAACCGCGACCGGGGCGTCGGCTCGGGGCGTGAAACGGGAAAAACGGGCCGCGTGAAGAGGGCACGTTTTTCCCGCCGGGAGGGCGTTGCGGGAGGACGAACCGGCATCCAG
>JAWXAX010000183.1 GCA_034439735.1 Rhodothermales bacterium
CTCCCGTCGTATCCGCCAATGGCGAGCTCCGGGTGGAGTTCACCGGGCACGGACAGCATCGCGACGCGGCCTATCTGAAGATAGATCATCTCGGAGCGAAGGAAGGTCTCGTCGCCGGCCGGCTCCAGCGAGCGATCCAGCACGCCGGCCTCGATAAGTTGTCTGAAGCCTACATTATCGACCGGTAGCAGCACCTCTCGGGAGCGGTGGACGATGGTAGCCGGTGTTTCGGGTGTGGCGGCGATCAACGTCTGCTCGGTGAGCCGGCTGAGGATGGCGCCAAGGGCGCCGGCTTTTTCGTAGCTGCAGTCCCCACAGCGGTCGTAGGCGACGCCCTCGTGCGAAAAAGCGATGTTATTTGAGCCGATCTGGCCGCCAAGGGCACCCTGGAAAAAGACCGGAGCGGCGTCCGGGTAGAGCGCCAGCTGGGCGGTTCGCCAGGCCCCCACGAAATCGGCGCTGACGCTGGATCCGTTGATCACCTGTTCCGGGTGGCTGGCCCAGTTGAGGAGCGTGGCGATGACGCGACCGCTTTCGCGATCCCGGAAGCGCAGGGCCGCGAGGCGGTCGTCGATGATGATCGGGTCGCGCTGGTCCACCTGGTAGGTGTCGAGCCCGGTGCGGACCATCTCGCTTTCGAGAGTCGCCGGCCGGAGCCGGGCCACCGCCTCCTGCAGCGCCCCGATAATCTCCTCACGGACGCGGGCGAGGTACAGAGTATCCACCCCCGATTCCAGAGTGGACGGGCCGTATATCCCGAGCACGTCGGGTCCTTCGTGGGTGTGGGACGAGCCGAGGACGAGCAGGTCGATGCGGGTCGACCGGAAGCCGGGGTCCTGCCGGATCTTCTGGAGTTCCTGGCGGCCGTGCCCGAAGGAATCGAGCCCGACCATCCCGATGCGGACGCCGCCGGCTTCGAAGACGACGACGGAAGCCGCGAGTGGGTCGTGGACCGAAAGCGCCGGTCGGCGCTGGTCGTTGGCCAGCCAGAGCGGCTCGAAGACCATGTTGCCGTTGGGGTCGGTGAACGGCTCATCATCCTCCCATCGGTTATTGCCGTTGAGGTCTGTGTACGACTCGCCGAGTGATGGAGTGATATCACGTACGGACGCCCCGGCGCGAAAGACACCTGGCGAGGCCGTCGGGTCCGGCCGGCAGCCGGCGGCGATCAAGGCCACGTAGATCAGAAATCGGTTCATGGCAGCAAAGGGCGAGCGGGCGGGGGCCGGCGAGGTCATCGAGTTGCGCGTCACGTATCGATTCGATAGAATACGTCATCCACGCTACCCAATCCATCCGTAACCGCTCGACAGCCATGCAGAAATCGATGCCCCCAGACACGCTGAACCGCCGCGACTTTGTCAAGACAACAGCGGTGGCAGGGACGGGCCTGCTACTCGGCGGCGGGCCGCTGTCTCCTGGCCTGGTCGGGCTCAAAAATAAGGTGCGGTACGCCAATGTGGGCACGGGCTCGCGTTCGCAGATGTACCAGCGCGCCATCTTCCAAACGTATGCCGAACATGCCGAGATGGTGGGGCTGGCGGATGTGAACGAGGGCCGGCTGCGGCTGACGCAGGCGGCCGGCAAGGCCGCCACGGGGAAGGACATCCCCGGTTTCGACGCACGCGATTTCGATCGGATGATCGAACAGACGCAGCCCGATGTCGTGATCGTGACGTCGGTCGATGGCACGCACCACCAGTATGTCGTCCGCGCGATGGAGTTGGGGTGCGACGTGATCACGGAGAAGCCGATGACGATCGACGCTGAAAAGTGCCAGCAGATCATCGACGCCCGGCACCGGACAGGGAAAAAGTGCACGGTGACGTTTAACTACCGCTACTCGCCGCCGCGCACGCAAGTCAAGGACCTCCTCATGAGCGGCGCCATCGGAGACCTGTTGTCGGTTGATTTCCACTGGCTGCTCAACACGCACCACGGGGCCGACTACTTCCGGCGCTGGCACGCCAACAAGCGGCACTCGGGCGGCCTGATGGTGCACAAGTCGACCCATCACTTCGACCTCGTCAACTGGTGGCTCTCCGCGATCCCGGTGTCGGTGATGGCCACGGGTAAGCGGGACTTCTACACGCCGGCCATGGCCCAGCGCCTCGGCCTCCAGAGCCACCACGAACGCTGCCTCACCTGCCCCGAAAAAGCCGCCTGCGGGTTTCACATGGACCTCGCGGCCAATCGGGGACTCAAAGCGCTTTACCTGGACAACGAGCAGTACGATGGGTACTTCCGCGACCGCTGTGTCTTCCGGCCGGATATCGACATCGAGGACACGATGTCGCTCGCCGTGGCCTACGACAACGGCGTCCACATGTCGTACTCTCTCAACGCGTTTAATGCCTGGGAAGGGTACGCAATCAACTTCAACGGGACGAAGGGCCGGCTTGAGCACCGCGTCGTCGAGGCCATCTATGTCAACGGGACCGACACCGTCCAGGGCGGCATCGAGGAGGGTGGCGTGACCACCCGGGTGATCCCGTTGCGCGGCGCGCCGATCGAACATGAACCCTGGACGGGCGAAGGTGGCCACGGCGGCGGGGACGACGTCATGCTGGACGACATCTTCCTCCCGGAGAAAAAAGTGGATAAATACAAACGCGCGGCAGATCACCGCGCCGGCGCCTACTCGATCCTCACCGGCATCGCCGCCAACACGAGCTTCGACACCCGGGCCGAGGTGCGCGTGGCGGACCTCGTGCGCGACATCGGGTATCCGGACTACGCCGCCATGCCGTCGCACGTGCAGCCCGTGCCAATGCCGTAACGAGGGCTTTTGTAGGGCTTCCCTGTCACAATGGCAGGAAAACGAAGCTGGTACGGTTTTTCGTTGAGGTACGTGCAGTACCAACCAAACCGGGCCTTACCGCTCGAAAGAAGGATGCTCAATCAGCGCCATTTTGAACGACTCAGCCGGCTCCACCGCACCGCACCATCCAGCTTTTATGCGGATGATGAAGTGAATGTCGGCGCCGGCCGGGCTCAGGCTACCCACCCGGTTGTGGAACGCGACCTCGACGCCAGCGGCCGCGTGGACCCGACGGTGTACCATAAACTGCTTTCCGATGCCGCCATGCTGGCGGCCGGTTCGCTCGTCGAAGGACAATTCGTCACCATCTCCTCGTTTAACTACTATGTGACGCAGATGGTAGGGGCGGGTGAGCTTCAGGCGGCCGCACAAGTCGTACACGCACGGCCTCAGTTGTTCACCGTCAACGCCGTGCTCACCGATGGCAATGGCCGCGTGCTGGCCGTCGGCTACGGCACCTACAGCCCGGGCCCGGTCGCCATGGCCGAGGAAGAGGTGGGCACGCCCGGCGAGAGCCAGCCGGCTGCGCCGGAAGAAACGCCGCCGGCGTTTGACGCGTTCGCGACTTTTCTCGACACCCCGTTTGGGCAGGTGGGGCTAAACTGATGGTCAGCATGTTTTGACAGGGGGACGGTAGCCACCCTGGCACCGTCCCCCTCTATCATTCTGCGACTGGTCTACCCGGCTGCATTGGCCTGGGGAGTGCAACGCACTCTTCATCAGGTACCGAATAAGGAAACTGCGGCTCGGAAATCTAGGCGGTTTGGTCGAGATCAAGATGGCTCGCCCAGGTCTTGAAGTCCTGCCAGGACACGTCACCGAACTCCCGCCGCAACGCGTTGAGATCGGCCGAATACCCCGTTGTCGCGAACCATTCGAACATGATGGCCATATCCTCGCTCTGGGCCCGTAGCGCATCAGGAGGAAAGCCCTGGTACACGATAGGGCGTCCCAGCTTCCGGGACAGGATCGCGGCCACGTCGCTGTTGGTCAGTTCGTCGCCGGCAATGTTGAACCGTTTCCCGAAAACGCGCTCGCCGCGCTCGATCAGAACGGCCGCGAACGCGCCGATGTCGGCGACGGCGATTTGCTGAAGAGGACGATCCCCGGGCATGGCCATGGCAAGTGTTCCGCCCATGATCCCGGGTAGTAGCCAGGGCGCGAGGAGGTTCTCCATAAAGAAAACCGGTGCGCTGATTGTGTACGGAACACCGGATGCGGCCAGGACTTCCTCCACACGAAACTTACTATCGAAGTGGGGAATGCCGGTTTTCAGATCGGCGCTTGCCACCGAACTGTATACAAAGTGCTTGACGCCGGCTCGTTTCGCCGCCTCGATCAACGCGATGCCCTGTGCCGTCTCGGCGTCTTCGCCGGCTTCGAAAGGCGTCGTCATGGCGTAGATGGCATCGATGCCCGCCATGGCGCGGTCGAGTGAGCCACTATCCGTGAAATCCCCGGCCATCAGTTCGGCACCCCTGGCGGCGAAGTGCGCGGCGGTCGGGGCGCCGGTATTTCGGGTGAGGCCCCGGACACGATGGCCTCTTGCAAGAAGGGCGTTGGCGACAGAGCCACCCTGCTGGCCGGTAACGCCTGTTACGAGTACATGGGAGGATGAGGGCATATCATTTTGTGTGTATACGATTCATGTATGTACATGAATCTGTGGAAAAAAATTACCCGCGCACCTTGTCGAGGAGCAGGTTGAGGATGCCGGCTTCGTCTTTGGTCAGCCGGTTTGCAAGCTCACGACCGGTGGCGCCAACGAGAGGGTCCACGATCTTCAGTAAATCCAGCCCGCTCGACGTGATCCGTACATCGACTTTTCGAGGACTGTGCAACGGCGTGTGGCACCGAGCCGCACAGCAGAATCAAACCGAGGAAAAAAACGAGTCGAGCCGGACGCATGGCATTGCGCAGGTTTATTTATGTAACCACCGAGACAATGTCTACGCCGAGTTCGGCGAAAGCACGCTGGGCGAGCCGGACATCGTAGTCGGTCTGTAAACCATAAAAATACCCATCCGAAAGCCCCAAAGCGCGTGACAGGCGGATACCGGTTTCGGCCGTAATGGCGCGCTTTCCGTGGATGATCTCGGAGATACGCCCTTTGGGGATGCCGGATGCCTCGGCCAGTTTGTGCTGGGTGAGGCCGAGCGGATCCAGGAACTCTTCTTTGAGGATAATTCCCGGGTGTTCGACTGAAATACGTTCAGCGTCCATAGTGATTTGTGATTTCTACATCGTAAGCGTCGCTACCATCCCATAAGAAACAGATTCGCCACTTGTCGTTGATTCGTATGCTAAAAGAACCCGCCCGATCTCCGAGGAGTGCTTCAAAGCGGTTACCGGGGGGCATTCTCAGATCCTCAACGCATGTCGATTGATCAATCATTCTCAATTTACGCAGGGCTCTGGTCTGGATATCAGCAGGCAGTCGTTTCGATGTGAGGCCAGCAAATATCCGTTCTGTTTCCGGGTCCTTGAATGTCTTGATCATGGAGGCTACACAATTCGCGGCACAATGTTCCCTTTGTGGGAACTTGTCTGTCACTGGGCTTGAAGTAGTCGGAAAAATAGTGCATAAAACCCCGGGCAGAAATGAAATCGGGTGATCGCTATCTGGCCTCAAACGTGTTGATTTGATCCGGCTCCTCGTCTGAGGACACGCTTTCATCCGTCAGGAGATGGCGCCACACATCCATTGTACCCAACATGTTGATAGGTATCGATTTGACCTCTACCACGCCGCGGGGACAAGGCCATAAAACAAACTATCCGGAGGGATCCACTCCAGCGCCAGGAGGTCATTCGGTGAGCGGACGGGGAGTTCGAGCTGGAACGGATGGGCGCCGGCGGCGAGATGGATCAGCGTCTCCTGGTCACTCTCCAGCGAGGTGATGACGATCTGGTCGTCGATGGTGAATTGCCCGGTTAGCGCTCCTTTTATGCGGAAGAAGTACTTGCCGGCGGTCGGGATCGACAGGGCGCCATCGACGATGAGGTGCATAGGCAAAGGGGATAGACGGGCGATGTCGGCGCCGGCAAACCGAAGGGTCGCGGCCGGGCTTTCGAAGCGTGGCGGAACGAGCAGGCCGGCATCTGGCGCGTAAAGCAGGAGGCGGAGCGGGCCGGTAGGGTCCGGTGGCAGCGTTTCGGTCGTGGCGTACCACCCTCGCAGCAACGAGTCACGGTCGTGAGTTGCCAGCACCCAGTCCACCATCCGCCCGACGTCTTCTGCCTTCAAGAACGGGTGCCGGCTCATCTGGGCGCTGCCCCAGAGCCCGCCGCCGCCTTCCATGACTTTGCCGACAAGCGTGCTCCGTATGTCGGTACGCCCCAGGTAGCGCCTTGCGATCCGGGTGTAGGAGGGGCCGATGGATGTCTCCGTGATCCCGTGGCACGAGAAGCAGTCCGATTGCTTCATGGCTTCCAGCGGATGGATCTCCGCCGGCCGCTCCGATCGCCGTATGGGATCTTGCGGCTCTGTACAGCCCGAGGTCAGAAGCAGGAATGAGAACGCAAGCAGAATGGTCCGGAAGGATGACACAACAGATGGCGACTACGCGATGAGTAGCGATTCCGCGACTCGTGGCATCGCCCGGCCAAAGGCTTCGCGTACCAGGCATCCGGTGAGCGTATCTCCACGCGAATCGCCGAGGTTGAGGATACCGATCGGCCGCTGGTCCTTCGAGGCCCGTAGCACGAATCGGTACCCCGAGTAGACGGCGAGCGACGAGCCGATGACGAGCAGCGCCTCCGCCTGGTCATAAAGCCGCCAGGCCTCCGCGACCCGATCGCCGGGTACGTTTTCGCCAAAGAAGATGACATTCGGCTTGAGCGTTCCGCCGCAGCTGCTACACGCCGGTACATGGAAGTGGGTGTACGGCCGGTAGTCGATCTCGGCGTCGCCGTCCGGCGCCGCGTCCACCGATTTCGTATCCCAACCCGGGTTCAGGGCGAGCAGCCGCTGCTGCATGGCATCGCGCCGCGTGAGGCCGCCGCAGCCGAGGCAAAGCACTTCTTCCAACGCACCGTGAAGCTCGACGACGGTCCGGTTGCCGCCAGCCTGGTGGAGTCGATCCACGTTCTGGGTGATGACGCCGGAGACGACGCCCGCCGCCTCCAGCCGCGCCAGGGCATAATGCCCGTCGTGTGGCCGCGCCAAGGCGATGGTCGGCCAGCCGGCGAGGCTTCGCGCCCAGTACCGGGCGCGGGCCAGCGGATCCGAGATAAACGCGCGATACTGAATCGGATTACGCGCCTTGAGCCGGGTCTGGGGGCCCCTGTAATCCGGAATGCCCGATTCGGTGCTGCAACCGGCGCCCGTCAGAACGAGCGTTCGCCGGCCGCGCATCAACCCGATCAGGTCATCGACGGCGGTATCGTTTCTATGAATAAGCATGGCTGAACTACATGAATGCAGTCCGCCAAGATAGAATGTCTGCTCCGGATTTCCATGCGCCAAACCGTGTAGCTGGTGTGATTTCCCTGCAACCCCAGTAGGGAGTTCTGGAGCATTACACTGAGTTTTAGGGGTTGATATAAAGTGTTATTTATAGGGTCGCAATAGTTTACGAAGTGCGTGCTCAACCACTTTCTCGGGAGGCTCGTCCGTTGCAATCCGTATCACGGACGGCGCCTCGTCGGCCTCCGTCGCTTCGTACCGTGCGCTGAGTGCGGCCATGTCCTCCAGACGGGCGTCGGAAATCACACCAGCATCCGCGGACCGGGCCTCCAGCCGGTGGCGAATGATGTCGTCGCTGGCGACGGCCTCGAGGAAATAGACCGGCGCCCGGGCCGGCAGGGTGCGTCGTAGTGCCTCGCGCTCGGCGCGTCGGCCAAAGGTGGCGTCCAGCACGATCCCGGCACCCAGGCGGACCCGTTCCACCGCCCGCTCGCGCAGCGCGGCATACACGGCCTCGGTCCGGTGCGGGGTGTACAGCCAGGATCGTGTCTCGGATGATGCGCGTTCGAAGAGTGGCAGCCCGGCCTGCTCCTTACGGAGCCGGTCCGATGAAACAACCTCCCACCCCAGCGCTTCACCCAGCGCGCCGGCCAGTGTACTTTTACCGACCCCGATCCGCCCCATGACCACCACAACCGCCGGCCCGGCGCCGAAGAGGGCATACCTCAGCGCCAGCTGATAATACCGCTTCGCCCGGTCGCGACTTTTAGTGCACTCTTTTTCGAGTATCTCCCTGTCTTCGCTGCGCAGGCTTTCGACCTTGGCGCGTACGTATGCCCGGTAGCAGGCGTAGAAATCAATCACTCCGTCGAGCGTCGAGTCGTCGAGTGCTCGGGCCATCTCGGTCACGAAGTACCGGGCGAGGTCGTGGCAGCCGGCATAATCCAGGTCCATCGCCAGAAAGGCGATATCGCTGGCGGTATCGATGGTGCGAAGGCGCTCGCTGAACTCGATACAATCGTAGATGCACAGCCCATCGCGATCGGCGTGGATATGCTCGAGCCGAAGGTCGCCGTGGGCATCGACGATCCGCCCTTCCCGCCGGCGCTGCTCGAGCAACCCGGCTCGGGAGACGTAAAACTGATCGACGTATGCCCGAATCGTCTCGTAGGCCGGCTGGCTGATGAGGTTGCCGGCAAAACGGGCCGTCTGTGCGAAATTCTCGTCGGTGCTGATCCGAAGCGCCTCGACACGCCCCCAGGCCGATTGATCAGGGATCGAGGATAGCCGGTGATAGAAGACCGAAAGGGCCCCGACCACGCGGTCGATATGCCGCGCCCTCAGGGCGCCGGCGGCGAGAAGGTGATGGAGGAAATAACGCTCGTCAAGTTCATGCATGCGGACGGCGTAGTCGACGATCTCGCCCTCGCCGCCAAAGGCCAGGCGGCCCTCGACCTGACGGATCGGAACGACCCCGTCGTAGATCCGGGCGCAGAGCCGGCGGTTTAAACGCACCTCTTCCTCGCAGAAATGCCGGCGTTTCTCCAGCGTGGAAAAATCCAGAAACCCGAAATCGACGGCTTTTTTGACTTTGTAGACAAACGGCGATGCAATGGCGACGATCGAGATGTGCGTCTGGATGATACGCACGGTCGCCGGCCGATGCGGGTAGGAGGCGGGGTCGCCAAGGAAACGGATGAGTTCGGGAGGCTCGCTGCGCTCGCGGTCTGAGGGCATAGGTGCAGGCGGGATGTCCGGGCCAGGGTCATGCGCTCGCTTCGCGAGCGGTCGGGGTCCGGAGTTTGGAGAAAACACGTTAGTGCTCTACCTGTTCGATCGAGCCAGGTTCTGCGTTATCCCTTCTCGCCGCGTCAGCAACGCAGGCAGGAAGCCGAGGGCCGAGAGCAGCGTCATGCCGATGCCCGAGATAGCGAGGGTGCCGAGTACGGGGCAGGATACAGGAATCAATGGGGAGATATGACGGGAGGCGCCCGTTCGGGAGATCGGATTACTCCTTACAACGAGACACGCCGACTTTGCCTAGATTTACGGAAGACCTCTCAGCGTTCACCGGGTGAAGACGATGCGGACGACGAGCCGAAACGCACGCGGAACAGCACGATGGTCAGCGACACTTGTTCTCGCTGCCGCGTGTGTCCTGGCGCCGGCTGCAGTCGGCCAGTCGCTTAACGACCTGTTGGCGATCGGGCGGGAGGCGTTTGAGGACTCGACGCTCAGTTCATTTTACGAACGGCGCGGATATGCGCCTGCGTGGATCGCCGCCGGCCGGCCAACAGCCGCGGCCGACTCGGCGATTGCGGTGATGGGAGCGGCGGTGGAGCACGGTCTCGACCCCGCGGCGTTCGGATACAGTCCTCTGGCCGATAGGTTGGCAGCAGTCGATGCTCTGGCGCCGGCAGACGCCGCGCGCTTCGAAGTCGCGCTCACAGAGGCGATGCTGCGCTATGCCCGTGCACTGCTGCGCGGCAAGGTCGATCCGCGTATGATCCATCCAGGTTGGCGGGCCTTGCCGCGGAGCCGCGATCTGGCGGCGGAACTCGCGTTGGCTGTCGAGCAGCGCTCGATCCGATCCCTCGTGCCCCGCATCGCGCCGCGGACGCCGGGCTATCTGCGGTTGCAGGAAGCGCTGGTCCGCCTCCGCCGGCTCAACGACCGGGGCCCATGGCCCGTGTTACCGGCTACGGTCGCCTTTGAGTTCGGCGCGATGGACCCCTCAGTAGCTGTGTTGCGTGACCAACTTACAGCCTTCGGCGATCTACCTGAAGCGACGCTCGCACGAGGACCGGAGGCCCTGTTCGACTCGACGCTGCGGCATGCCGTGATCCAATTCCAGCGCCGGCACGGCCTCGTGCCGGACGGCGTGGTCGGCCGCGCCACTCGGGCGGCCCTGAATGTCCCGCCGACGGCGCGAATGCATCAGGTGGAACTGAATCTGGAACGTCTGCGGTGGATGCCTGCATTGTGGACCGGCCGATTCGTGGTCGTCAACATCGCCGGCTGCCGGCTCGCCGTGGTAGAGGATGGACAGGTCGTGCTGGAAATGCAGGCCATTGTCGGCGCGACGGACACGCGCACGCCGGTTTTTAACGCCACCATCACAGGACTTGTCCTTGCGCCCACCTGGTATGTGCCGGCCAGCATCGCGGAAAATGAGATTTTGCCCGCCACAAGGGCGGATTCGACGTATCTCGACCGCCATCAGATGTCTGTGTTGCCGTCAGGCGTCATCCGCCAGGAGCCCGGCCCTTCGAATCCGCTCGGACGCATCAAGTTCAGCGTCGCCAACCCGTACGATATCGGCCTCCACGATACCCCGGATCGCCGGCGCTTCGCGTCGGTCAGCTGTACCTTCAGCCACGGATGTGTGCGGCTCGGCGACCCTCTGGCCCTCGCCGAGTACGTGCTGGGAGATGAAAACCTGTGGTCGCGTGAGCGGATCGAGACGACCATCGCACGGTGGATCGAAACCCCGGTGACGATCGTCGATCCGATTCCCATCTTTGTGATCTACCTCACCGCCTGGGTGGACGATGCCGGCCTCCTCCACCTGCGCGAGGATCGGTACGGTCACGACGCCACGCTCGGACGCCTGCTGGACCGACTGTGACCGGAATCGTCCTACAGGCCGGCAAGCAGGTTGCCCACAGGCGGACCGGTATTCCGCTGTGGGGAAGACGGCCCCAGGTGGGTTACCCTGTATTCGGGTGGCCCTCCGTCCGGCGTGCCGCCCACGCACCAATCACGGTGACGACGATGGAAAGAGCGAAGAACGATAGCCGCAAAAAAGGGACGATGGGGCAGCGCGAGCGGTTCAAAGACAATCGTCACGATACCTACCTCGAACGCAAGAAATGGCTGGAGCCGACCGCTTGCCGCACGTGCGGCGCCGTGTACACAGCAGGGCGGTGGACGTGGAACCCGGCGCCGATGAGCGTCCACGAGGTCACGTGTCCCGCCTGCCAGCGGATCGCCGATGGTTACCCGGCCGGGATGATCGCTCTGCGCGGGTCGTTTCTACCGCTGCACCGCGACGAGGTGCTCGGCCTGATTCGGAATACTGAAGCGGCCGAAAAAGGCGAACATCCGCTTGAACGACTCATGGGCGTTTCTGAAAAGGGAGATCAGACTGACATTACGACGACCGGCATTCATCTCGCCCGCCGCATCGGCTCGGCGCTCGCAAGCGCGTACGGCGGCGAACTGAAGATCGAATTCGGGGAAGGGTCGAACACCATCCGCGTGGTCTGGGAGCGTTGACGCTGGAATTTCATCCACTTCCTGGCGTATGTATCCATGACTGAATGAGGTCAACCGGCTTGCCGAGCCCCACTGTATCTGATACTGTGCCCGAATCTGTGCCCGAATCTGTGCCCGATACAGAGTCCCAAACTGTGTCCGAAATCGACATCGCACCTGATCGTCCGTTGCGCCCGACGGCGCCGGTGGATACGCCCTGGGCGTTATCCGCTGGCGCCGTGGCGCATGCTTTCGACGTGGCCGTCGACCACGGCCTGTCCGAAGCCGAGGCGGCTTCGCGTCGGCTCCGTCACGGCCCCAATCGCCTGACGGCGCACCGGCGGCGGAGCGCCTGGGGCATCCTGTTGGAGCAGTTCAAGAGCCTCATCATGGCCCTGCTGGCGGCGGCGGCCGGCGTGGCCTACGCCTTTGGCGAGACGCTGGAGGCCGGAGCGGTGCTGGTCGTCATCGTCCTCAATACCGCCATCGGGTTCTTCACCGAGTGGCGGGCCGTGCGCTCGATGGAGGCGCTCTTCGCCATGGGCACCGTCACTACCCGGGTCCGACGGGGTGGACGGATCGTGGAGGTGCCGGCGGAGGACATCGTACCCGGCGAGATCGTGGTGCTCGAGGGAGGGGATGTCGTGACGGCCGACCTGCGGATCCTCACCAGCTCCAAGCTCCAGGCGGACGAGTCGGCGCTGACAGGCGAAAGCGTGCCGGTGAGCAAAGGGGCCGAGGCCACCGAGCCGGCGGCCCCCCTGGCCGACCGTCGGTCCATGCTGTATAAAGGCACCTCGCTGACCCGCGGCTCGGGTCACGCCGTGGCGACGGCGACCGGGATGGCGACCGAGCTGGGCGCGATCACGAAGCTGGTGGCGGAGACCGGCGAGGAAGCCACTCCGCTGGAGAAGCGGCTCGCGCTGCTCGCCCGCCGGCTCATCTGGATCACCCTGGTGATCACCGTATTCGTGACGGTCGCCGGCGCCGTGATGGGCAAGCCGATCCTGCTGATGATCGAAACCGGGATCGCCCTGGCTGTGGCCGCCATCCCCGAGGGGCTGCCTGTGGTCGCGACAATTGCGCTCGCCCGCGGCCTGCGACGGATGGCGCGACGAAATGCGCTCGTCCGCCGGCTCTCGTCGGTCGAAACCCTCGGCGCGACGGGTATCATCTGCACGGATAAAACGGGGACGCTCACCGAGAACCGGATGACGCTTACCCGGGTAGCCGTCGCGACCGGAGACATGGATCTCCCCGCCGCCGCGCCCGACGCGCTCGTCCGCGAAGCCCTCACCATCGGGGTGTTGTGCAACAATGCGTCGGTGATGGACATAAGCGCCGCGACGGGCGATCCGCTGGAGGTGGCGCTGCTCCAGGCCGGCGTCGCCGTCGACCTCCACCGGGAGGCCCTTGTCGCCGAATGGCCCGAGGTGGCCGAAGAGGCGTTCGATCCGGATGTGAAGATGATGGCCACGTTCCACGCACGGGAGGGCGGATTCCGTGTCGCCGTAAAAGGCGCCCCAGAGGCCGTGTTGCAAGCCGCGACGCACGTGTTAGCGGCAGATGGCGCCGAGCCCCTCACCGACGAGCGCCGGCGCCAATGGCAGGCCCGCAACGAAGCGATGGCCACCGCCGGCTTCCGCGTGCTCGCCGTCGCCCGGCGCGAGGCGGAGCAGCCGGACGAGGCCCCGTACGAACGCCTCACCTTCGTCGGGCTTCTGGGACTGACGGATCCTCCCCGCGAGGAGGTCCGCGACGCCCTCGTCGCCTGCCGACGCGCTGGCATCGAGGTCGTCATGGTCACCGGCGATCAGCCCGTCACGGCGCAGCGCATCGGCGTGGCGGTGGGCCTGGTTGAGCCCGGGGCCGAAGTGATCAACGGGACGGACATCCCACCACTCGATAGGATGGACGACGCGCTGCGCGCCCGCCTGCTCAACGCCCGCCTCTTTGCCCGCGTGAGCCCGAGGCAGAAGCTCGATCTCATCGAACTGCACCAGCACGCCGGCCGGATCGTGGCGATGACGGGCGACGGCGTCAACGACGCGCCGGCCCTCAAAAAGGCCGATATCGGCGTGGCGATGGGGCTACGGGGCACCCAGGTGGCCCAGGAAGCCGCCGGCATGGTGCTGAAGGACGACGCGTTTTCGACGATCGTCGCCGCCATCGAAGAGGGGCGCGCCATCTTCGAGAACATACGGAAATTCGTCCGCTATCTTCTGTCGTGTAATGTGAGCGAGGTGATGGTGGTCGGCCTCGCCGCGATGGTCGGGGGCACCCTGCCCATCCTTCCCCTACAGATCCTGTTTCTCAACCTGGTCACCGATGTCTTTCCTGCCCTCGCCCTGGGCCTCGGCGCCGGCGCGGACAACCTCATGCGCCGGAAACCCCGCGACCCGGCCGAGCCGGTGCTGGTCCGGGCCGACTGGCAGGCGATCGCGTTTTACGGGGTCGCGTTTACGCTGGCCGTCATCGGGGCGCTCGAAGTCGCCCAGCGCGGCCTGGGGCTCCCCGAGCAGGAGGCGGTCACCATATCCTTCCTCACCCTGGCCTTCGCCCAGCTCTGGCATGTCTTTAATATGCGCGAAACAGGCACGAGTGCGCTGCGCAACGAGGTGACGCGGAACCCGTACGTCTGGGCCGCCCTCGCCCTGTGTTCGGGGCTGACCCTCGCGGCCGTTTACATCCCGCCCATCGCCGCCGCATTGAAGGTGGCGCCGCCGGGGCTCGCCGGCTGGGGGGTGGTGCTTGGAATGAGCCTCGTGCCCCTCGTCGCGGGCCAGGCGCGGCACGCCCTGCGGGCTCGTGTAAGCGTCCACCCTACATCATGATGAGCAAGAATCGCAGGTTTCGGTAGGGGCGCCGCTTACGAGATGGACCCGGGCGACGGTGCATATTAATGGGTGATGGACTACCGCCGTGAAAACCCGCGACGCGTGTCCAGCAAAAATCCGAACGAGGTTCGCTATGTCGATCAAGAAACTCGAAAAAAAATCCTGGAAGGCCTATTTCAACGGTCTTTCGAAGTCCTACATGCACCATGAGCGCACGGACTACGCCGAGATCCGGGTCTTTTCCCCGGAGGTCGGCGCTCAGCCCGAAACGAGTTGGTTGCCGCTTGGAGGCATCACCTACGACGATAAGGACGACCTGCTTGAGGTGAATGTCGAGCACCTGGATCACCTCGTCTATCAACCCGAGGAGATTTATGTCGATGAAACGCCCGACGGCGTGCTCACGACGCTGGAGATCATCCGTAAGGACGGCATCAAGGAGATCATTGAACTACGATAGGCCGGGCGATCACGCCAGGATTTCTCCCAAACAAACGGGGTGGCCGCGAACACGCTGGATGCGTAGGGGTGGTCGCCGCGAGGATATCATGATGAAATCGACGTCTTTCCTGGTACTTCGTGTTTCGAGTATGTGGGTGGTGCTGGCGCTGATCGTCATGCCGGGATGTGCACGCCGGAAGGCGATGGACGCCGGCGACGAAAATTTCCTGGCAAAGGGGCAGGTTACGTTCGAGCAGTCGTGTGCCAGTTGCCACGGCTCCGATGCGAGAGGAGTCGGTCCGGCCTCCCATCTGCTGGCTGTCCCGGCGTCGGATCTGACGCAGCTCAGCGAGAAATATTCCGGCCGGTTTCCTGTGGACGAATTATACAGCATGATCGAAGGTAATGAGAAGGTCGGCGCACACGGTACCCGAGAGATGCCGGTATGGGGCAACATCTGGAGTGAAAAGGACGGGAGGCCCGTACGCCGCGAGATGGTCGAACGTCGTATCAACGAGTTGATCGAGTACCTGCGGTCCATCCAAACCGAGTAGAGGAGAGACCATGAAGCGGACAGGAGGTTGTGAAACGTTGCGCCTCGCGATGGCGCTCATCGTCGCGATGAGTCTGTCTATTTCGAGCGTCGCCCGGGCGCAGGAGGATGTGGATCTGGACAAGGTCATGATCCGGGTGATGGGCGACGTGGAGGTGCCGGCCGGCCAGCGCGAGGCCGCGGTGCTGGTGATCCGGGGGGATGTGGATGTCTTCGGCGAGGCCGAACTGGTGGTCGTCGTCGAGGGCACGGCCCGGCTCCACGGGGCACAGGTGGGTGAGTTGGTGGTGGTACAGGGCGAAGCCTTGCTGGATGACAGCGTTCGGGTGTCCGGCAATATCCATCTGGTGAATGCCGAATTGGTCCGCGCCGATGGGGCAGTCGTCGGGGGCGAGGTGCTCTACGACAGCGGCACGCGGCTCGGACGCGGGTTGCTGGTCTTCGGGCTGCTGTTTGCGCTCGGCTCCATGTTAACGGTGCTGTTCTCTGGCCTGGTGATGGCGGCGGTGGCGCCTCGGGGCTCGCGCCGTGCCGGCGATGCGCTCACCAGCCATTTCGGCCCGACGCTCCTCGCCACCCTGTTCGTCTGGGTCGGCCTACCGATTCTGGCTGTTGTAGCCATGGCGACGGTCGTCGGCATGCCCGTCGGGCTCGGCATTTTCCTGTTCATCCTGCCGTCCCTGGGTTTTCTGGGCTACCTCATCGTCGGGATCCGGCTGGGCGACTACGTGATAGGCGTGATCCGGGGGAGCGACGAAGCGTGGCATCCGTACCTCGCCGCGATGGTGGGCCTCATCCTGCTGCTGTTCATCGGCACCGTCCCGATTCTCGGGTCGATCGTTTCTCCCATCGCGGCTATGCTCGGCGCCGGCACGCTCGCGCTGCTCGCCTGGCGCGAGGTGCGCCGGCCCAGGATTGAAGAACCCGTCGCGGTGGCCTGATAACGTCCGAATGTGGGCGCGAGGGAAGGCCGGGGCGCGTCGAATCAGAAACCCTCGCCCCACGAAACCCGCCGGGATCGCGGAAGTATCAAGCGCACTTTCGGGGTGTGGCGCAGCCCGGTAGCGCGCTTCGTTCGGGACGAAGAGGTCGTGGGTTCGAATCCCGCCACCCCGACACGAAAAGCGGCCATCGACGTATGTCGGTGGCCGCTTTTGCGTTATTAAACGACGACACTCGGCGCTTAACCCCGATAGTCTGGAGCTATAATCCTCATGCAAACACCCCGTACATCTGCTCGATCGTGTTCTTGTACTTCGCCTCGATCACCTTCCGCTTCAGCTTCATCGTCGGCGTCATCATCTCGTTATCCACCGTGAATGCCTCGGCGACGAACCGGAAGTCTCGGATTTTCTCCGGCGCGGCGGCGGTTTTTGAGTAGGTCTTGAACGTCTCTGCGTATAGCTTTTTGATCGACTCGTTCGCCAGCAGTTCGGCATCCGTCGTGTACACGATGCTCTGCTCCCGGGCGTACACCTTCAGCGCGTCGAACATCGGCACCACAAGCGCCGTGAGGTATTCGCGGCCCTCGCCGACGACCATCACCTGGTCGATTAGTGCGTTGGTCTTGAACTGCTCCTCGATCGGGCCCGGGTAGATGTTCTTCCCGCCGGCCGACACGATCATGTGCTTGATCCGGTCCGTAATCACCAGATAGCCGTCGACGAACTTGCCGATATCTCCCGTATGGTACCAGCCCTGCGCGTCGATCGCTTCGGCCGTCGCCTCCGGGTTGTTCCAGTATCCCTTCATGATGTTGGGCCCCTTCGCGATGATCTCGCCTTCCTCGGTGGTCACCGCCGACGGGTACTGCTCGCCGGTCAGCTGGCCGATGATCGCTTTTGTGCCGGTATGTTGGATGCCTACGGTCACCCCGGGGAGCACATGTCCCACAGTGCCATACCGTGGCGCCCGGTACGGGTTGGCCGTCAGCACGGGCGACGTTTCGGTGAGGCCGTAGCCCTCCACGATGGTCACGCCGGCCGCCATAAAAAACTCGCCGATGGCCTTCGGTAGCGCTGCGCCTCCTGAAACGGCGAAACGCAGGTTGCCGCCGAGCTTTTCGTGCAGCCGAGCGAATACGAGCTTGTGCCCGATCGCCTGTTGGAGTCGCAGAATCGGACCCACGCTGCCCGTCGTATTGCGCGCCAGAGCGGCCTTTTTGCCCGCGTTGACCGACCAGTTAAAGATCTTCTTCTTAAGCGGCGACCCTTCCTCTACCGACTTTGCGATCAGGTTGTACATCTTCTCGAATAGTCGCGGCACCGAGATCATCACGGTCGGCTTTACCTCGCCGAGATTGCGGCTCACGGTGTCGATGCTCTCGGCGTACGTGATCTTCGCGCCGGCCGCCATGATGGCCGTGTAGCCGGCCGTCCGCTCGAACGAATGGCATAGCGGGAGAAACGAAAGATGGTGGTCGTCCGGCCCGAAAGGTACGTGGTTGAGCGCCGAAATGGCATTCGAGCACAGGTTGCGGTGCGTCAGCATCACGCCCTTCGGATTGCCTGTCGTGCCGCTCGTGTAGATCAGGGCGCACAGGTCTTCGGCCGTCACGGCCTCGTGGAGCGTGGAGAGCTCCGCACGGTGGGCTTCCCAGTACGCCTGGCCATCGGCCATTACGGCGTCCCAGGCACGGACGTGCTCCGGCCGGTCGGCCCGCATCTCGCTCATCGTCACGATTTCCTTCAGATTCGGGCAGCTGTCGAAGATCTCCTCGGCCTTACGCAGCTGGATGGCGGTGGAGACGAAGAACAGCGACGAGCCGGAGTCCTTGAGGATATACCCCACCTGCGACGCCGGCAGCGACGTGTACAGCGAGACGTTCACCGCCCCGATGAAGTGCGTCGCGAGGTCGACTACCGCCCATTCGGGTCGGTTCTCGGCGAGGATCGCCACGCGATCCCCCTTCCGGATGCCGCTTTTGTGCAGATAGCCGGCCATGGATTCGACCATCGCATGCAGGGACTCCCACGAAATCTCGGTCCACTGTTTCGTCTTTCGGTCCATATACCGCAACGCCGTACGTTGCTGGCCGGCGTAGAGCCGTGTAATGCGGTCGAAGAGCTGAGGTAGCGTTTCGAAGGGTACGATGGCGGACATGGGCGCAGACGCAAGGGGTCGGTGAGTAGGCCGCTCGGGAATCGCTTCCAGCAACGGGTGGGAAGCGAATCGATCGGGTTGCGGACGGCTTGGGCAGGGAATCTACAGCCTTGCCGCTCTAAAGGCAATTCATCCCGCGCCCTGGAGTTCCGCTCAGGCGACCGTGGCGGGCTCGAGCACCTCCGGCGCCACGGGGTTCGCCGGCATGGACGCGCTGTCCACCCCGATCGCGTCTCGGAGGTGGGCGAAGCCGTCCTGCTTGAGCAGCCGAACGAGCCCCCGGTTGATGCGCTTCACCACACCCGGCCCGCGATACACCAGCCCGGTGTACAGCTGCACCAGCGAGGCGCCGGCGCGGATGTTGGCGTAGGCGGTCTCGGCGGAATCGATCCCGCCCACGGCGATGATCGGAATCTTGCCCCCGGTCTTGAGGTGCAGGTACTGCACCAGCCGCGTCGTGCGGGCGGTGAGGGGCGCGCCGCTGAGGCCGCCCCGGCCGATTCGTGCCACCTCCTGTGCCGGCGTCCGCAGTTCGTCGCGGTCGGACGCGGTGTTGTTGGCGATCAGGCCTTCCACGCCCAGCTCGAGCGCCACGGCGATGGTTTCTTCGATGGCGCTATCGTACACGACGTGCCGCGAGAAGGTAGGGGAGAGTTTGATCAGGATCGGGACACGCAGCCGCATCTCCTCGCGGTCCGCCATGATGGCCGTCAGGAGGGTGTGGAGAGATTCGGGATCCTCGAAGGTCTTGCCCTCGAGCGTATTGGGGCAGGAGATGTTGAGCACCACATAATCCGCCAGGCCGGCCAGCAACCGGAAGCTGTGGCGGAAGTCCACGATCGCACCATTCCCCATGATCTCGGGGTCGTGGGTCTTGACGAGGTTGATGCCCAGCGGCGGGAGCGATTCGAGGGGGAGTTTCTTGAGCCGGCGGGAGATTTCCTCGGCGCCGTCGTTATTCAGCCCCATCCGATTGATCAGCGCCCGGTCCATCGGCAGCCGAAACGCCCGCGGCTTGGGGTTGCCGGCGCAAGCCCGGGCGCTCACCGACCCGACTTCGCAGTATCCGAAGCCGGCCCGCGCCCAGAAACGCACCAGGCGCGCGTTTTTATCGAAGCCGGCCGCCAGCCCCACCGGATTAGCAAACGGTTTCCCCCAGAGGCTCTGCTGGAGCATCGGGTGCTCGAAACCGAAGAGGGGGGCGATCAGCGAAGGGGCTACGGTCTGCGCGATACGTGCCGTCCCGCTCGCCAGGAGATGCGCGACCTCCGGGTCAAGTCTAAATAAGAGCGGACGGAAAATGGCGTACATCGCAGCGTTGGGCGACGGGGGTAGGTGGGAGTGGGGCCTCGGTCACGCGTCGCGGAAGTCACTTCAAGCGTCAAGTCACTTCAAGCGTCAAGTCACTTCAAGCGTCAAGTCACTTCAAGCGTCAAGTCACTTCAAGCGTCAAGTCACTTCAAGC
>JAWXAX010000184.1 GCA_034439735.1 Rhodothermales bacterium
ACCTCGCCGGCGAGGTCGGCCAGAATTTCTGGATGTAGCGCGGCGCGGTCGTATTGCTCCGAGGGATCCTCATCCAGATTAAACAGCATCGGCGGGTTGTGCTCCATCCGCTGGTCGTCGGCCTCGTATTCCCACCGGGTGATGTAGTGCGCTTTCCAGGAGCCTTTTCGGACGGCCTGGAGGGTTGTCCCCCGGTAGAAGAAATAGGTGTCGCGGATCTCTCGGTCGGTATCCCCCCGAAGGATCGGCAGGAGGCTGCGCCCGTCGATGACGCGGTCGGCCGGCACGTCACGACCGGCTAGTTCGAGCGCCGTGGTGAAATAATCCATCGTGGACGTCAACGCGGTGCTGACCTGCCCGGGCGCGATGGTGCCGGGCCACCAGGCCAGCGAAGGTTCGCGCATCCCGCCTTCCCACGTCATCCCCTTTCCGCCGCGCAACAACCCGGCCGAGCCGCCGTGGGTATCGAAAACCAGCCAGGGGCCGTTGTCGCTGGTGAAAAACACGAGGGTGTTTTCAGCGAGGCCTTCCTGACGGAGAGTATTCAGCACCTGCCCCACGCTCCAGTCGAGTTCCTCGATCACGTCGCCGTACAGGCCGCGCCGGCTGGCGCCGGCGAACGCGTCGGAGGTAAACAGCGGGACGTGTGGCATGCTGTGGGCGAGGTAGACGAAGAAGGGTCCGTCCCGATGCTCCTGGATAAACTGGATCGCCTCTTCCGTATAGCGCCGGGTGATTGTCGTCTGGTCGGCCGGTTGTTCGATGATCTCCTCGTCGCGCATGAGCGGGACGTTCCAGTATTCGCTTTTCGGCTCCCAGAACGGGTCCTGCCATTCGCCGCCCACGACGCGGTCCATGTCGTTCGAGTAGGGGATGCCGAAGTAGTAGTCGAAGCCGTTCGCCGTGGGCAGATAGGCCGGCAGGTGCCCGAGGTGCCACTTGCCGATGGCGGCCGTCGCATAGCCGCTTTCTTTCAGCGCCTCGGCGAGGGTGATCTCTTCGGCGGGCAGGCCGAGCTTCGAGTCCGGAAAGAGGACGCGCCGTGTTTCACCCGCCATCCCGCTGCGAACGGGCAGGCGCCCGGTGAGCAGGCCGGCGCGGCTGGGGGTGCATACCGAGGCGGCCGCGTAGAACTGGGTGAACTTCATCCCCTCGGCCGCCATCCGGTCGAGGTTGGGCGTGTGAATCGTCGGGTGGCCGTATACGCCGAGATCGCCGTAGCCGAGGTCGTCGGCGAAAATGATGACGATATTGGGGGGGCCGGCGGGGGAGGTGCAGCCGGCGAGGAGTGCCGGCAGAACGACATATGTGAACAGGCCCAGGGCGAGGAGAAGACGAGACATGGTGGTGCAGCCGAATTAATGGGAGGACAATTAGGAGTATAGGATTTCAGAAGTACAAAGTCAGGGTGTTGAAATCGTTACTACGAAGTCCAATACGACAAGCTCGGCCGGCCGGACCACCGCAACCAGGACCGACACCCGGAGCCTCTCCTCCAGAAGATCCTGCGCCGTCATGGTCTCTCCAAGCCCCTGTGTAGATACCGGCCAGCGCTGCAGCCGGCGACGGGAGATCGAGCGTACTCCGGGCGGTAGCGAGCAACTGGCTAAACAGGGGGCTAATCGCGAGGAGGGACTGGTTGATTTCGTTCTTTTTCGCCACCGTACACGTACTCGAAAAACCGGGCAGGGAAGCGAAACCCCAACTAATTGAGTCATCCCGAGCCTGTCGAGGGACCCCCCGGACGATCGAGAGGTCCCTCGACAGGCTCGGGATGACATCTTATGCAGAGACGCCCCGGTGGGGCGTCTCAGCAAGGTTTCCGATTTTCGAAAAGCTTTCTGGAAAATCGTCGCCGCCAGGAGACGCCCCACCGGGGCGTCTCTACGACCCTTATTTTGAGGCCGCGATCACGTCGGACACGGTTTGTCATACCCGATAAGAAAGCCCTGCGAAGCTGGGCTCTCGGTCTCGGGATGACTTCGGATAAGGGTATGAAACCACCCTTCAATACGTCTGCTATGGCGCTTTTGCGCAGAATGACGTTTCAGAAGACCCCTCGCGAGGCTCAGCGTGACATGCGTGATTGAGAAATCACTACTGAGCAGCCAGGAAATGGGTCTCAGCATGACGGGAAAACGCTCTTTGTAAAACGAAAACGGCCCCAGCGCCGGCGTTGTCACCGGCGGCTGAGGCCGTCTCGATCCGGAAGTATGTCCGTGCCGGCGATTATGCCACGTCGAACCGGTCCAGATTCATCACCTTGTCCCACGCCGCGACGAAGTCGTGCACGAACTTCGTGTGCCCATCCTGGCAGGCGTAGACCTCTGCCAGCGCGCGGAGTACAGAGCTGGAGCCAAAGACAAGGTCGACCCGCGTGCCTGTCCACTTCACCTTACCAGTCTTCCGATCCCGGCCCTCGAACACGCCGGCGTCCGGCGAGACTTCTTTCCATGCCGTGCCCATGTCCAGCAGATGTACAAAGAAGTCGTTCGTCAGCACGCCCGGCCGGTTGGTGAACACGCCGTGTTTGGCTCCGCCGGCGTTGGCGCCCAGCACCCGCAGGCCCCCCACGAGCACCGTCATCTGGGGCGCGGTGAGGGTCAGAAGCTGCGCTTTGTCGATCAACAGCGTTTCGGCCGGCACGGTGTAACGGCCTTTGAGGTAATTGCGGAAGCCGTCCGCGACAGGCTCGAGCACCTCGAAGGACGCCGCGTCGGTCTGTTCTTCAAGCGCGTCCATCCGGCCCGGGGTGAACGGCACCGTTACCGCCACGCCGGCATGTTTCGCGGCCTGTTCGACGCCGGCGCAGCCGCCGAGCACGATCAGGTCGGCCAGCGAAACCTTCTTCCCGCCGGCTGCCGAGGCGTTAAACGTGCTCAGGACACCTTCCAGCGTCGTGAGCACCCTGGAAAGTTGCTTCGGGTTGTTGACTTCCCAGTCTTTCTGCGGGGCCAGGCGGATCCGGGCGCCGTTCGCGCCGCCGCGTTTGTCGGAACCGCGGAAGGTGGAAGCGGACGCCCAGGCCGTCGAGACCAACTCGGAAACGGAGAGGCCGCTCGCCAGGAGCTGGCTCTTCAGCACGGCGACGTCCTTCGCTTCGATCAGCGGATGGTTGACCGCCGGGATCGGGTCCTGCCAGATAAGTTCTTCCGCCGGCACTTCCGGACCCAGGTACCGCGCGCGCGGCCCCATGTCGCGGTGGGTCAGCTTGAACCAGGCGCGGGCAAACGCGTCGGCGAATGCGTCCGGGTTCTCCATGAAACGACGGGAGATCTTTTCGTAGATCGGGTCGAACCGCAGAGCGAGGTCGGTGGTGAGCATCGCCGGCGCGATCCGTTTGGACGGATCGTGCGCGTGTGGCACCGTGCCGGCGCCCATGCCGTATTTCGGCGTCCACTGGTGCGCGCCGGCGGGGCTCTTGGTCAACTCCCACTCGAAGCTGAACAGGTTCCAGAAGAAGTTATTACTCCACTTCGTGGGCGTGGTAGTCCAGGTGACCTCCAGGCCGCTTGTGATCGAGTCGCCACCGATGCCCGAGCCGAAGCGGCTCCGCCAGCCGAGGCCCTGCTCTTCGATGCCGGCCGCCTCGGAGTCTGCCCCCACGTGAGTCGCCGGGGCAGCGCCGTGGGTTTTGCCGAAGGTGTGGCCGCCGGCGATGAGCGCTACCGTCTCTTCGTCGTTCATGGCCATGCGTGCGAAGGTCTCGCGGATGTCGCGCGCGGCGGCGAGGGGGTCCGGGGTGCCATTCGGGCCCTCGGGGTTGACGTAGATGAGGCCCATCTGGACGGCCGCGAGTGGGTTTTCGAGGTCACGATCGCCGGAGTAGCGTTTGTCCTCCAACCAGACCTTTTCGGCGCCCCAGTAGACGTCCTGATCCGGCTCCCACACGTCTGCCCGCCCGCCGGCGAAGCCGAACGTGTTGAAGCCCATGGTTTCGAGGGCGACGTTGCCGGCGAGGATCATGAGATCCGCCCAGGAGATCTTCTTCCCGTATTTCTGTTTGATCGGCCAGAGGAGGCGGCGCGCCTTGTCGAGGCTGACGTTGTCCGGCCAGCTATTGAGCGGCGCGAACCGCTGCTGTCCCCGGCCGCCGCCGCCACGGCCGTCGCCCGTGCGGTAGGTGCCGGCGCTGTGCCAGGCCATGCGGATGAAGAGCGGACCGTAGTGCCCGAAGTCGGCCGGCCACCAGTCCTGCGAGTCGGTCATCAGCGCCGCAAGGTCCTGCTTGACGGCGGCGAGGTCGAGGGATTTAAAGGCGTCAGCGTAGTTAAAATCCTCGCCCATCGGGTTGGACTTTTCGGAGTGCTGGGTCAGGAGGTCGAGATTGAGCTGGTTCGGCCACCAGTCGCGGTTGGAGGGGCCGCCGGCTGCGTGGTTAACGGGGCATTTTGCTTCCATGGTACGAGGACTCTGTATGTCGCTGAGGGGTTAAACAATGCGGTGCGTTTCGATACGCCCGACGCGCCGGCGCACAGATACGGCTCGATCGGGGCGACGTTCCAGGCCGGAAGGGCTCGGCGGCGGATTGCCGGAAAGGCCTTGCAGGATGGATAGGCTGGGCCTTACAAGAGCGCCGGCGCCTTGCGCATTGGATACGGGGACATCGATATTATCCCCAAAAAGCCCATGAACATCATCCTCTTCGGAGCCACCGGCATGGTGGGCCAGGGCGTGTTGCAGGAGTGCCTGCGCGCCGACGATGTCGAGCGCGTGCTCACCGTTGGCCGACAGGCAACGGGGCAATCACACCCCAAGCTACAGGAACTGGTCCACGCGGATTTGCTGGACCTCTCGCCCGTGGCCTCCCGGCTCGAAGGCTTCGACGCGTGTTTCTTCTGCCTGGGCGCCTCGGTGCTGGGCCTTGACGAGGCCGGGTACATGCGCATCAACCACGACATGCCGGTGCATGCCGGCGCGCTGCTCTCCCGGCTCAACCCGGGGATGACCTTCATCTACGTCTCCGGCCAGGGCACCGGCAACGCCTCGGCCATGTGGAGCCGCGTGAAAGGGAAGACGGAGCAAGACCTGCTGGCGATGCCCTTCAAAGCCGCCTACATGTTCCGGCCCGGCATCATCCAGCCGGTGGACGGGGTGCGCTCGAAAACAGCGTGGTACAACGCGCTGTATGTCGTGTTTGCACCGGTGGTCTGGCTGGCGCGACGGATCGTTCCGGGGTACATCCTGAACACGAAAGAAGTCGGGCAGGCGATGTTGGTGGCCGTGCGGACCGGGGCTCCGAAGACCATCCTGGAGCCGCCGGACATCAAGGCGCTTCGCCGGGCTCCGTCAGTAACTGGCGAGAGCTAGCTGGCCACCTGACGCACATCGCTGGTGACACGGCCATCGACCAGACTGATGACCCGTTCGCAGCGTGCTGACAGGCGCGGATCGTGGCTGACGATCAATACCGCACACCCCTGATCGCGGTTGAAGCGACGAAACAATTCGAAGACCTCGTCGGCGCTGGCCGTGTCCAGGTTACCTGTCGGCTCGTCGGCGAGCAGCAGCGCCGGACCGGCGACCAGCGCTCTGGCGATGGCCACGCGTTGTTGCTGCCCGCCGGAGAGTTCGCCGGGGTGACGCGATGCATACTGTTCCAACCCTACTTCCACGAGAAGCGCACGCGCGTGGTCGATGCTCCGCGCGTCCGGCCGGCCATCGCTGATCATGATCGGCATCAGGACATTCTCGAGTACCGTGAATGCCTGGATCAAATGATGAAACTGAAAAACGAAACCGATGGTGCCGCCGCGCAGGCGGGTCCGCGCCCGGTCTTCCATTGCGCGGGTGGGTTCATCGAGCAAGAACAGCTCACCCGACGTGGGCGTGTCGAGCAAACCGATCAGGTTCAGGAGCGTACTCTTGCCCGAGCCGGACGGGCCGACGAGACTGGCGAAGTCCCCACGCTCCAGGCGGAGGTCGATCCGGTGCAGTACCTCGTTTTCCACCGGTGTGCCTATGTCGTAGGACTTGCACACCTGCTCGAGGCGCAACACTTCATCGGTGGAATCAAACATGGCGAATGGCTACTGCTGGGTCGAGCCGTGCCGCGCGGCGCGCTGGCAGCGCGGCGGCCAGGGTGCCGGCGACGGCAGAAAGGAGAACCGTCAGAAGGATCAGCCAGGGGCTGAATGCGATATAGAACAGGTTCGGCCCGAGGTAATTGAACGCCTGCACCAGGCCAAAACCCACCAGGTCGCCGAGCATCGCCCCCACCACGCCGAGCAGTGCGCCTTGAATGAGGAACACGGCAAGAATCTGATTCTGACCGATGCCCATCGCTCGCAGGATGCCGATTTCGCGCGTGCGCTGGACCACGCTGACACTCATTACACTGGCGATGCCGAAGGCGACCGACAGGGAGACGAACAACACGATCATATTCGATGACAGCGACTGCGAACTCAGTGCGTTCAGCAACTGCGCATTACTCTCCATCCAGCTTTCCGCACGGAGTCCGGTCAGCGCTCCGAGGCGAACGGCGAGCCGCTCGGCTTCGAACACCTCGCCGACGGCCAGCTCAATCGTCGTTACTCCACCCGGAAGGTTCAGCAGCGTACGCGTTTGATCGATATCCATCATCAGGAATCGGCTATCGATATCGCCCACGCCCAGCTCAAAAACCCCGGCGACCGTCATCACTACAGAACGATCCGGGCCGGCCTCCAGGCGGATCCGTCCACCGACCGAGACGCCGAGATCATCCGCGAGCTGACGACCCAGCAACGCATCGCCCGCATTCAACTGGTAGCGGCCTGCAACCATGTTATCGGCAATGGGCAGAATCGGGCGCACCCGCTCGGGGTTAGCGCCTATTAGCGTGACCGAGCGCGTGGCCATGCCGCGTTGAGCGAGCGCTGGCCCGACCACCATGGGAGATACGGCTGTCACAGCCGGCATCCTGTCCAGCGCATCGACCAGCACGCTCCAATTGCTGATCGCGCGCAACCGCTGGGGCCGTGGGTCTTCGAGGATGAGTGGAACGGCGGCGGCGTTCGACGGCGGGGCAAAGAGATTGACTTCCTCGAGCGGCAGGAGTCGGATATGCGCCTGCGATCCTAACGTGCGGTCGATGATGTTCGCCTGCAGGCCGGATATCAGCGCGCTGATGAAGACGACCACCGCCGCCCCAACCATGATACCGATGACCATCATCGTGGTCTGGGCCTTGCTATCCCGGAGCAACTGCACGGCGATGTGCCACAGAATCCACATCGGCGATCACGGATTGATGAGGGGAGATTCCCGATCCGCGATCGGTGCGGCTGCGGCAGGTTGCGGTTCCCTGCGCGGACGCACGCGCTGGCCGGCCGCGATCGCCCTATCCGATATCACTTCGTCGCCGGCGTTCACACCGCTCACGATCTCCGATTGCAGCATCCCGCGCAGGCCCAGGTCAACCTCGACCGCCTCGGCACGACCGTTCCGAACGCGCATGATCTCGGCCTTAGTGCCCGAAACGCTGCGCAGTACGTCGTTTGGCACCACCAGAGCCTGCGTACGGGCATCCGTTTCGACGCTGACGGAAACCGTCATATTCGGCTGAAGGAACGCCGGCTCCTCGTCGATCGACAGACGCACATCGACGGTACCGCGCGCCGCATCGATCGTCGGCGCGATGATCGAGACCGTTGCCGCGAACGGACGATCGGGGTAGGCGTCGGCGATAGAATGCGCTTTATCACCCACGGACAGACTCGAAAGATGACGCTCGTCGAACGGCACCAGCAATTCGCGATAGCCGTCGCGGGCAATCTCCATCAATACGCTACCGGGTTGCACGAGATCGCCAGGCTCTACCTCGCGCGACAGCACCGTCCCCGAGGCCACGGCGCGAATCGTCGTTTTCGCCAGTACCGCCTCGGCGTTCGCCAGACGTTCCTTGCGGATGGCTTCTTCAACACCCCCCGACGCGAGGGCCTCAACCTGTAGCAGGGCACGTTCCGTCGCCGCGCGTGCGATCTGCTCCGCCTGCTCCGATTGCTCGGCCGCCTCTGCCGGTACATGGCCGTTCCCGTACAGTGCCTGAGTACGGGCATTCTCGCGCTCGGCCTGTGCCTGGCGAAGCCTGGCATCCACAACCTGGTTCTCCGCCTCGGGGCGGGTAATCGTCCGCAATTGCTCCAGGGAGGCACGCGCCTCGTTAACCCTGGCCAGAAGCTCTTCGGATCGGAGCGTGATGAGTATATCGCCGGCTTCGACATGATCGCCTTCATCGACACGGCGCTCCACAACCACTCCGACGATCTCGCTGCCGACGTGCGCGCGTGAGTTCGTAATCACACGTCCGCTGGCAACAATCTGCTGTACCAGGTCATGTGTCTCTACGCTGTAGGCCACCACCATGGGGGCGGACAGAATATACCAGACTACCCCGAACGCGACGAGCGCTATCGCCCCTATAGACACCGCGAGCAACGTCCGCCAGTTCAAATCTGTGACTGCTTTCATTCAGGAGGTAGGCATCAACCATACCCACAGACACCGTCCACAGAATCGGAGTGAGCGGTTGCCATTCAGGACATGTATCATGGGGCGCGACACCTGTCCCGATGGAAAGCGCGAGACGCCAGGAGGGATGTGGGATTCTTCAACAGCCTTTCAGGGTAATGATTTCGCAGCCCGTAAACAACTCATCGCGTCCTACGCCGGCTACCCGAACAACGGCAACACCACCAACAGCACCACCATCCAGATGGCCGCCGGGGCGACGAGCCAGCCCATCGATTCGCGCAGAACCGGCATCCAGGACAACCGGCGATGGATCCACAACCGCACGCCACTCGACACCAGAATCGCCAGCGTCGTCACGTTCCAGCCGATGACGGTGAAGCGATTGGGCGTCAGGCCGGCATCGAGCGCCCGGCTGACCACGGCCGCCAGGGCATAGGCGTTTAAGATCAGCGTCAGCGCCCCAAGGGCCAGCACGGCGTAGCGTAGGAACGATCCCTGGCCGGCATCTACGGGACCAGAAATCACGACCGTCAGCAAGATCAGGATAGCTATAATGGTTGCGTTATAGACGAGCAGCACTTCCCGCTCCTCGAACGCCTTCCAGAAGTAGGCGGGGATGAACCACACCACATAAACGACGAGAACCCCGAGGGCGAGCGGCAGCATCAGCCGCGTCAGGATGCGCAGCGTGCGCGTCAGGCCGGCGTTTTCATCCTGCATCGCCGGCGCGTGCGTCGCGTCATAGGCGCTCCCGATGGCGAGGAGGGGGATCGTGCCGACACCCCAGGCCACCACAACGAGCAGTTCCTCTTCAGGCAGCTCAATCCCCAGCACCTTGAAGATGCCCACGGTGAGGCCGACGAAAAGTAGACCGCCGCCGAAAAAAATCCCTCCCGTCAGTACGCTTTCGACCGATTTGACGAGAAAGCCGTAGGCCTGTCTCGCGCGGTCCCGATAACCGAGGCAAAGCGCCGTTCCGACAATCGCCCAGCACAAGAGCGGGAGGTGCACCGCAACGAGATCGGCCGCGTCCCCCGTCCGGCCACCAAAAACCAAGCCCACATAAAGCGCCAACGCGACGACGGCCACCGCCGCCACGGCGTAGCGTTTTACGTTTTCGGTCGCCCGCTGGACCCAGGCCAGGTAGGCGAGGAGTCCAAGCGCCATCAGGGGTCCCCAGCTCACCCAGAACACCGTGCTGGCTTCCCCTGGGGCCGGCACCGGGGGTTTCCCCCCCGCAAGTAGGGCGCTCATCACGCCGAGCACCACGCTCCCACCGATGAGCGGTAGCCAGTGCCGATCGCCGGCGGCTTCTTCTTTTTCGGCGACCGCCACATCGAGCCGGTGGACCCAGGCCAGAAGGAGCACGTCGCCCGGGTGCGCGGCGACACTCTCCCGGAGCGCCTCCTTAAAAGAGGCTTCGTTTCCTTCGGCCTGTGCGTTTCGATAGAGGCGTTCGAGACCCGCCGGATCTCCTATCGCCGCCGCGATGTTATCGTTCATTGTCATGTTGGACGTGTCGTTATTCGGGTTAGCATCTGGGGGAGATCGTACATTGCCCCAATATGCCCCGAAACCGTGTGAGCGGCATGAGCGATCTCTGAGCATTTCATAAGCACTGATCATTTCGGACACATCGTGCAGGAAATCCCGATCTACCGCTTCGGCGGCTTCTCGCTCGACGCCTCGAACCGGGAGCTGCGCGACGGCGAACACCGCCTGGACCTGAACACCCGGTATTTCGACGCGCTGGTCCTGCTGGTGCGCGAGCAGGGCCGGCTCGTCCACAAAGAGCGTTTCTTCGAGGAGGTCTGGAACGATGTGGTCGTCAGCGACAGCGCCCTCACGCAGTGCGTCAAGGAGATTCGCCGGCAGCTCGGCGACGACGTCGCGAATCCCCGGTTCATCGAAACCGTCCCGCGCCACGGCTACCGGTTCATCGCCGAGGTGTCGACGGCGGTCCCGGCCACCGATGCAGAGCGGTCGACCCGGGCCATTCCTACGCCCGACCTAACGCCGACACCGCCTCTGGCTGGACGCGGTGACTCGGGGTTATCCGCCGCCCTCGCGACTACCCTGGCCGGCACCCTCGGAGGCGCCGTTGCCGGCCTACTGGGTGGGTTCCTGTACGGCTCGGGCCTCGCGTATTCGCCGGTGGACCAGGAAATCGGCACGGCCTCGGTGCTGCTTGTCATGATTAGCCTCACGGCTGTGTTGGGTACGGTAGGGG
>JAWXAX010000185.1 GCA_034439735.1 Rhodothermales bacterium
CCCTTGAGGCCCGGCTACATGCGATCAGCCAACTATGGATCCCCAATCGAGTTGGGAGCCTGCCCCCGGCTTTGACCGGGGGAAGACGAAGAATGGGGGATTGCCAGTTAGATTCATTCATTTGATACGGCCTCAACTCCTGATTCGCATGATTTAAGAATATCAAGGGACGCTTTTCCCTTTTCCCTTTTCCCTTTTCCCTTTTCACTTTTTCCTTCCCCCCGTGTCTTCATTCTTCGAACGCGTATGGGATATCGTCGCTGAAATCCCCATGGGGAAGGTGACGACGTACGGCCATATCGCGGCCAGCCTGGGCTCGCCCCGGGCGGCGCGGACGGTGGGGTGGGCGATGCAGGCGGCCGGCGACAAGGCGCTGCCCTGCCATCGCGTTGTCGCGCGCGACGGCACCTTGTCTGCCGCGTTGCGGTTTGAGGGATCTGAGGTCATGGAGGAACGCCTGCGCAGTGAGGGCGTCTCCTTCACCCCCGATGGCCGGGTGGATATGCATGCACATCTCTGGATCCCCGATGCGCGAGAATGATACCATGGGCGCAAACGCTCCCCGCGTGCCGCGCCTAACACGAAACGAGCCACACGTGGAAGTCCGCCCCTTCGCGCTCTACGCCACCGTCGAGCTCTACGACCGGATCGTGGCCTCGCCGTACCCGGCCGACCGGCTCATGCAGACCTTTTTCAAGGAGCGCAAGCAACTCGGGAAGCGGGATCGCGGGTTCATCGCCGAAACGGTTTACGGCATGCTTCGCAACCGGCGCTGGCTCGAATGGGCGTTCCCGGACCTCGACACGATGCACCGCGCGCTTGCCCATCTGGCCATCCACCAGCCTGATGCCGCGCTGCCGCTGGAGCCGGCCGACGACGCCCAACTCCGCCGCGCCGTCGCCGCGGCCCGGGAAAAGCCGCTGCCCGAATCGCCCGTCGAGTCGCTGGGACTGACGTATTCGATGCCGGATTGGATGGTGGCGACCTGGCTGGACCTCCATGGGCCGGCCGATACCGAGGCCCTCTGTGCGGCCCTCAACCGGCCGGCGCCTTTGGTGATCCGGGTCAACACCCTCAAGACGACCCGCGAGGCGCTGCGGCAGACCCTCGCCGACGCCGGCCACGCGAGCGAACCGACGCCGGCGAGTCCGGATGGACTCATCCTCGCCACCAAGGCGAACCTGTTCTCCCTGCCGGCATTCCACGAAGGGCATTTCGAAATCCAGGACGAGGGCAGCCAGCTGCTTTCATACCTACTGAACGCCCGGCCCGGGCAGCAGGTGATCGACGGCTGCGCCGGCGGCGGAGGCAAAACCCTCCATCTGGCCGCGCTGATGCAGAACAAGGGCGTGCTCTACGCCTTCGACGTCGCCCACCGCCGGCTAGAGGAGTCGAAGCCCCGCATCCGCCGCGCCGGCGCCTCGAACATCCGCCTCCGCCCGATCGACACCAACCGCTCGCGCGACGTCACCCGGCTCCACGGCAAGGCCGACGCCGTGCTCATTGACTCCCCGTGCAGCGGATCGGGCGTGTTGCGCCGAAACCCGGATGCCACGTGGAAGCTCTCTGAAGAAGGGCTCGCCGGCCTCAACCGCGAACAGCGCGACATCCTCGAGGCCTATACGCCGCTCGTCAAGCCGGGCGGCCGGCTCGTCTACGCCACCTGCTCGCTCTTCCCGCAGGAAAACGAGCGCATCGTCGAGGAATTTCTGACGGTGCATCCCGAGATGCGCCTCGTGCCCGCGGGTGAGGCGCTCGCCGCCCAGGGCCTGACCGTGCCGGACCAGACCGACGCCTACCTGCGCCTCATGCCCCATCGGCACGGGACGGACGGGTTCTTTGGGGCGGTGATGGAGCGGATCTGAGTGGGGCACTGATGGCGATGGCCTCGTGACGGTGCGTGAGGTGGGTTTGTCGGGCACACCGCAGCACGGTCGGAAATAACAGGCATTCGGGTGGATAGGGCATCGATTGCCCATGCCCGGGCCAGATCATCCCGAAACCGGGCCTGCCGGGGCGGGAGGCCGGCGCCCGCCTTACGACGCAATGCCCGCAAGCTGCTCCCAGAACGTCGGAAACGAGACGGAGGCGATCTCGGCGCCGTGGACAACGGTCTTCCCGGCCGCGACGAGCCCCGCGACGCCCATCGCCATCGCTATCCGGTGGTCGTGGTAACTCTCGACTTCCGCGCCATGGAGGGGTTTGCCGCCCGTGATGGCCAGCCCGTCCTCGAACTCTTCGACGTCGGCCCCTAACGCCTGCAGGTTCTTGACCATCGCCGCGATCCGGTCCGTCTCCTTCACGCGCAACTCGCCGGCGTTGCGGATCTCCGTACGCCCCTTTGCCTGCGTTGCCGCTACACAGAGGATCGGGATCTCGTCGATCAGGTTGGCGATGTACTCCTCCGGCACCGTCACGCCGTGTAGGGTGGATGACTTCACCAAAATGTCGGCGATCGGTTCGCCACCGTAGGTGCGTTCATCGCTCATTGTGATGGAAGCGCCCATGGCGCGGAGCACATCCAGCAACGCGCTGCGCGAGGCGTTGATGCCCACGCCGGGGAGTCGAAGCTCCGCACCGGGCACGATGGAGCCGGCGACGAGGAAAAACGCCGACGCCGAGAAGTCCCTGGGCACGGCCCAGGCCTGGCGAGGAATCCGCCGGCCCTGGCGGACGGTCAGGCGCCGCTCTCCGTTCATCTCCACGACATCCAACTGGAGCATCCGCTCGGTGTGATCGCGCGATGGAAGGGTTTCGATGACGGTGGTTTCGCCCTCCGCGTAGAGCCCCGCGAGCAAGACGCACGACTTCACCTGGGCCGACGGCATCGGCAGGCGGTACACCATCCCCTTTAATCGTTGCCCGCCTCGGATCCGAACGGGCGCGTGCCCGTCCGTCAACTCGATCTTCGCGCCCATCTGGCGCAACGGGCCGGCGACACGCTCCATAGGCCGGCCGCTCAGCGAGGCGTCGCCGATCAGTTCGGTGTCGAACGGCTGGCCGGCGAGGATACCGCACAACATCCGCATCGTCGTGCCCGAGTTACCGCAGTCGAGCGGGCCCGACGGCTTCGAAAACCCGTTCAAGCCAACGCCGTGGACGGTGTACCCGGTCTCCGACGCCTCGATCCGAACCCCCAATTGACGGAGGCACGCGAGGGTCGATTGCGGATCCGCCGAGGCGGGGTAGTTGACGAGGTGTGAAACGCCGTCGCCCAGCGCGGCGAACAGGGCGGTGCGGTGGGCGATGGACTTATCGGCCGGCAGTTCGACGACCCCGAGCAGGCCCCGAGCGGGGCGGATAGTTTGATGCATGTGCCTGACTAATTATCGAATACCCACCACGCCGTTTACCGCTTCGATGATGGCGGGGGAATCAAACGCGTAGCCGTCCTTGAACACCCATTTCACGTTTTGGATCGCCGCCGGCTCGGTCACCGGGTCGCCTTCGATGACGACGAGTTCGGCGAGTTTGCCGGCCGTGATCGTGCCCACCTGATCCTCGATCCCCAGTACCCGGGCGCCATTGAGGGACATGATCTGGATGACCTCTTCCGGCGTGAAGCCGGCTTCGAGGAGTAATTCATAATTACGCTGGTCGCCAAACCCGGGCAGCGCGCCGCCATAACCGGTCGGGTCCACGCCCGACGCCAGCAGGCCGCCGGCTTTCACGAACGCATATTCGTAGGCGAGCGCCTTCTTAAACAGCCGCTCGGTGAACGGATAATTTGGGTCGCCAGCGAGCAGCGCGGTCTGTTCGTAGGTCTTCCGGTATTCTTCGCGGACGTCGGGCGACATGGCGTCGAGCACGCGTTGATCCACGCCCGGACGGCCTGGCACGTACATCTCGTAGACCGCCAGCGTCGAGGTCATGGGCACGCCGGCGGCGATCATCTCGGCGAATGTTGCTTGGACCGCTTCGCTATCCAGATCCACATCGGCCAGCCGGTGCTCGAAATTCTGGGGGCACACGTCCTTCGTCTTCTCGGGGTCGTAGTCGGTGTTTGTAAAGAAGCCATGCTCCAGGTTGTCGATCCCCATTGCCACCGCCTCCCGGAAGCTGACGGAGCACAGGTGGCCCGTCACTTTGATCCCTACTTTGTGGGCTTCGTCGATCGCAGCCGCGAGGGCGTCATGGGAGATCTGATTGTACGCCTTGAACCAGGAAACACCTTCCTCGGCCCAGTACCGGACGACCCGCCGGGCATCTTCGGGCGTATCCACGCGGGTCATGGTCGTGAATCCGGTGCCGCCGGTGATATACGGGCCCGTGACGTAAATACGCGGCCCGATCCGGCTGCCGGCGTCGATGGAGGCCTTCAGGTTCAGCTCGCTGTAGGGCGCCGTGCTGCCGGTCGTGCGAATCGTTGTGACGCCGGAGGCCAGGTACAGCAGTGGGGCGCTGTAGTTGAGCTGGATACTGCGCATCGCCGTCATGTAATAGGTGTGGTTGTGTAACCCCACCAGACCCGGCACGACGGTGTGGCCGGCGAGGTCGACCACGTACGCCCCCTCGGGCACGTTCACCTCCGAAGCGGCGCCCACCTGCCGGATGGCGCCGTTTTCAATCAGAATCGTCTGGTTGGCCCGCGCCGGCGCGCCGGTGCCGTCGACGACCTGCACGTTTTGTAGCGCAACCAGCGGCTGATCGATCGCCACATATTTCTGGAGATGCTCCGGCAGCGCCGGCCGGTCCTGCGCGGCGGCTGGCAGGAAGGCGATCACGAGGCACGTAACGAATAGGAGGGTGGGCTTCATCGGTTCAGGCGCGTTGGTGGCTGGGATCGTAAGCCTTTTAATCTACATGAAAAACGAACATCATACCGGATGCGATGTGCTCCGCGATGTGGCAGTGGGCCATCCACACACCCGGATTGGAGATCTCGAGCAGGAGATCGGCGGTTACGCCGGCCGGCAACAGCATGGTGTCCTTCCAGGCGAGGTGTTCGTTCGGGATGCCATCGTGGCTCAGCACCAGAAAGCGTTGTCCATGAAAGTGGATCGGGTGATGCATCGTGTGGAACGGGTTACGCTCGTTCCGAATCCGGATCTTGACCACGTCGCCCCGCTTGAACCGCCAGTCGATTGCCATATTTTGCTTCCCCGTCCGCACGTCTTCCAGGATCCACTGGATTTCCGCGCCCGTGCTGGCCCAGTTCATCATCGGCATCGTATCGCTCCACTCGACCGGGTTCACGTAGGCGCCGTCGAAGCGCATGAGCTGCTCGACCACCGGCGGCAGACCGGTTGTCCGCAGCCGGATCGCCAGCTCGCGATCCACGGGCCGGCCGAACTGTGGCCGCAGCGCATCGAACTCGGCTCCGACGGCCGCCGGCGCATGGAGGCGGTCGAACACCGCGCGATGATCCGGCGCGGCCGCGGCCGGGGCCACATCGATCCAGGCCACCGTGTCCACCTCGGCGAAGAAGCTCCCCCGGAGATGGTCGATCGCCTGGACGGCGTTGAGGACCCCGATCCGACCCGACTCGGGGAAGCGCACCTCGACGGTGTACCGCTCCGAGGGGGCGATCACGACGCTTTCGACCATCGTTTCGCGCTCGAGCCGGCCGGCGTCGGCCGCGACCACCTTGATCGGCAGGCCGCCAAACGACAGGTTGTAGACGCGGGCGTTGGAAGCGTTCGTGAGGAAAAAACGCGCTACCGCGCCCCGGTTCACGGTCACGGTGGGTTGGGGCTCGCCGTTGATGATGTGGACATTCCCCAGCCGGCCCATCAGCATGTAGTTGGCCGACTCAGCGCCGTAGGGCACTATTTCGCCATCCTGCAGCAGGAGGTCGTCGATCAACCAGTAGAATTCCTCGTTGACCGGACTGTAATAGGTTGGATCGGAGGGGCGGACGAGGATGTTGCCGTACAGCCCGAGATCCATCCCGATATCCTCGCGGTGGTGGGGGTGATACCAGAACATGCCGGCATCCGGGAAGCGGAGTTCGTAGTCGAAGGTGTCGCCGGTCTGGAGCAGCGGCTGGGTGAAGCCCGGCACGCCGTCCGACCGATAATCGAGCCGAAGCCCGTGCCAGTGGACGGCCGTTGGGAGGGGGATGAAGTTCGTGAAGGCGATTCGCACGGTGGACCCCTGATCCACGTCAAACATCGGCCCGGGAAGCCGGCCGTTGAACGTGTAGGCCACGGTTTCTGAGTCACCCAGGCGGCGCAACGCCGGCCGGGTATCGAGCCCGTACGCATCGCCATCCGCGAGGTGGACGCGGGCGGGGGGCAGGGCCGGGGCGGGGTAGGGGGGTGGGGCCGGTCGGCGCGG
>JAWXAX010000186.1 GCA_034439735.1 Rhodothermales bacterium
ATCATTCGTCGTAGCGACGCCATACCTGGCGTCTCTAGGGGATGTCGGTATCATTCGTCGTAGCGACGCCATACCTGGCGTCTCTAGGGGATGTCGGTAGCATTCATCGTAGCGACGCCATACCTGGCGTCTCTAGGGGATGTCGGTAGCATTCGTCATGGAGACGCCAGGTATGGCGTCTTTACGGGGATGTATTACCGCCCGAGGACCCGCGCCAGGGCCGAGAGCAGGCGGTCGACGGTGTCGGGCCGGCTGTTGTAGCCCATCAGGCCCACGCGCCAGACCTTTCCGGCCAGCTGGCCGAGGCCGCCGGCGATTTCGATATTGTGCTCCAGCAGTAACGTGCGTGCGACAGCTTTGGCGTCGACGCCGTCCGGCACGCGGACGGTCGTCAGGCTGGGTAGGCGGATTTCTTTATCCACATGACAGGAGAGCCCGATCCCTTCCAGGCCGGCCCAGAACCGTTCAGCGGTTTTCTGATGCCGCTCCCAGCGGGCTTCGAGGCCTTCTTCGGCTACGATCCGCAGCGCCTCTCGGAGCGCGTAGTTCATGCTGATCGGCGCTGTGTGGTGGTAGGTGCGGGACTCGCCCCAGTAGTTGGCCACCATGCTCATGTCCAGGTACCAGTTGGGGACCTTCGTTTTTCGATTCTGGAGCCGCTCGACCGCTCGCGGCCCGAACGTGAGCGGGCCGAGGCCGGGCGGGCAGCTGAGGCATTTCTGGGTGCCGCTGTACGCGAGGTCCACGCCCCAGGCGTCGAGGAACAGGGGCACGCCGGCGAGGCTGGTGACGGAGTCGACCAGCAGCAGGCAATCGATCTCGCGGCACAACGCGCTGACGCCTTCAAGTGGCTGCCGCGCGCCGGTCGACGTTTCGGCATGGACGAGCCCGAGCACTTTCGGGCGGTGCGCCTTGAGGGCGGTCTTGATCTCGTCCAATGAAAACGACTGTCCCCAGGGTTTATCCATCCGATGGACCACGCCGCCGTAGCGGCCGGCCATATCTACCATCCGCTCCCCAAAATACCCATTGACGCCCACCAGCACGCTGTCGCCGGGCTCGATCATGTTGGCCAGCGTCGCCTCCATCGCCGCGCTACCCGTGCCGCTGACGGGCACTGTCAGCTTGTTGTCCGTCTGCCACGCGTACCGCAGCAGCTCCTGGACTTCGTTCATGAGGGCGATAAATTCGGGGTCCAGGTGGCCGACCTGGGCGTTGCCGATGGCCTGGAGCACGCGGGGATGCGCGTTCGAGGGGCCGGGGCCCAGCAGGAGACGGGGGGAGGTTTCCAGCTGCTTGGTCTGGATGCGGTGGGTGTTGTTGACGACAGGGGTGGGCATAGGGCTTGGTGTTGAGCGTGGTGCGAGACACGCGGTAAATAATGATTTAGATGAATCGCCAAAATAGGGTGGTGGGTGTTATTCCGCGATAAATTTTTCGCCGGCCTGCAAGACCCGCTGTGACTGGCCGACGGCGGCGCAGGCGGTCACGAACAGCGCCGGTGGCGCCGTGTTGAAGGCGAACATTTCATAGTGGCAGGGGATGACGGTTTTAGCGCCGATGGCTTTCGCGAGGCGGGCGGCTTCCTCGCCGTTCAAGTTGCCGGCCACCCGGCGCTCGGGTAGATTGCCGTTGATCGGTAACAGGGCGACGTCGATGTCGAACTTCTGCAGCTGATCCTCCAGGCCCGGGTATGTTAACGTGTCGCCGCTGTGGTAGATCGTGTAGGGTCCGAACCGGACGACATACCCCATGTACAGGTGCCGGCCCTCGGCGTCGGTCTCGAGGTCGTTGTGTGCGGCGGGGACGCCGTGAAAGGTGAAGCCGGCGATGCTGACCGAGGCGCCGGCGGTGAGGCCACGCGGCCACTCGGGATCACTTTCCAATCGCTTCGCGACAAATGCCCGGTTCGCTTCGGGGATGACGAGCTCGAGGCCCGGATTGACATCGAGCAGTGGCCCGAGCGTCTCCGCGTCCAGGTGGTCCGTATGGTTGTGGCTGGACGTGGCGACATCGACGAAGTCCAGTCGCTCCGGCGCGATCACCCGCTCCGTCATCCGCACATGCGGCTTGTCGGTTCTGGCGTATTTTCGCGTGAGCGAATCCGAGAGGTAGGGATCGAGCAATAGGTGCCGGCCCCGGTGCTGCACCAGAAAGCCGCTCTGCCCGAGCCACCAGAGCCGAAAACCGTCCGGCTCCGCGCAGGTCCGCTCAATATCAGCCAGCAAGACGTCGTCGGATTGGAGAGGGGGGATCATGGGGAAATGCAAAGGGTGAAGTGCAAAATGCAAAATGGGGTGTGCGTGGGGATCATGGGGTTGGCAGGTTGCAAGTTGGCAAGATCCAGGTTGCAGGTTATAGGATACGCTTGGTATGTAAAAACCTGCCAACCTGCAACCAATTAGTCGACCGTCTCGGTGATGACGCCGTTTGTTTTGTTCTTCAGGATGCGTTTCACGCGTCCGTCGGGCATGCGTTCTTCCTTGATGAGCACCTGGCCTTCATACTCGTTGGCGTTAATGCCGATCTTCTTGGTCGTGCCGCCGCGCCACTCCATCTCGATGGGCTCCCATTGCTTCGACTTCACCGATCGGTAACAGGCGTCGATGACGGCGTTGACCACGTAGCCGTCGTAAAAGTCCTCCATCGGCCGGCGGCCCTGCTCCATCGCCTCGAACATGTCGGTGAACATGTGGACGTAGCCCAGGGCGTGGATCTCGTCGCCGACGGGGAAGAGCCAGCCTTTTTCGGTCTCCGACTTCTCCGCCACGTAGCCGCCGGCGGCGCCGGTGGTGAACATCTCGAAGCCCGTCCGCAAAAAGTGATTGAGCATGATGGTCCCCTCCGTGCCGGCCACCTCGTCGCGCAGGTCCATGCCCCCACGGAAGGCCCAACTGACCTCGAACTGCCCGATGGCGCCGCTTTCATATCGGATGAGCGCGATGGCCTGGTCCTCGGCGGCGATCGGGTGGTAGAGCGTATCCGCCCAACACATTACCTCCACCGGCCGATTATCCTTACCTACGAATGTCCGCGTGATCTCGATGCAGTGGCACCCGAGGTCGACGATTGCGCCGCCGCCGGCCTGCTCTTTGTCCCAGAACCACGAGCTGTGCGGCCCCGGATGGGTCTCGCGGGAGCGGACCCAGAGGATATCGCCCAGGGCGCCGGCCCGGACGGACTCGGCCGCCTTCAGGGTCTTCGGGGTGTAGGTGAGATCTTCCAGATACCCGTGGAACACGCCGGCTTTCTCCACGATGTCGAGCATCTCCTTCGCCTCGGCGGCCGTGCGCGCCAGCGGCTTCGTGCAGAGCACTGCCTTGCCGGCGGCGGCCGCCAGCCGCGTGCACTCCACGTGCCGGTTGTTCGGCAACCCGATCACGACCGTGTCTGTATCCGCAGCCTCGATCGCCTCCTTCAGGTCCGTCGTCCACCGCGGGATGTTCCAGTCTTTCGCGAATTGCCGCGCTCGCTCCTCGCTGCGCGAATACACCATCGTGACGCGGTCGCGGCTACGCTGGCTGTGGAGGGTCATCGTGTAAAACATGCCGATGAGCCCGGTGCCGAGCATTGTGACGTTGTGGGAAATCATGGTTGGCAGGTTGGCAGGTTGCAGGCTTGTCCTGAGGGCCGTCGGCTATCGCCGACGGCCTCGAAGGATCTTAGGTTGGCAGGCTTGGAAACGTACGAGATTCCGTTTCCTCATCGTCATCCCCGACTCCGATCGGGGATCCATGCAACCAATCGGCCATGTATGGATCCCCAATCCAGTTGGGGATGACGAGTGTGAGAGTTAATGGTCTGACCAGATGGCTGGCGGCCTCGCAGGCTTCGCACGTTAACAAATCTACCGGAAACCTGAAACCGCAAAATCTATCGCGCAGGTTGACCTCGGCAGGCGGGGCCGCTATCTTGGGTCAGGAAAATATCCGAATGTCCGGACAATTCAAATGTGTATGCCCCCTTTTCGTCTGTTTCTCGTCGCCTCGCTGCTCATGTTGGCCGCCTGCTCCGGAGCGAAGCCGGATCTGCTCCCCATTGATACGGAGGCGGATGGCGATGTCATGGCGCCCCGTTTCCGCGTTCTGGTATTCTCCCACACCACCGGCTTCCGCCACGACGCCATTCCCGAGGGGGTCGCGGCCGTCCGGACCCTCGGCCTGGCACACGGCTTCGAAGTCGAGGCCACCGAGGACCCCACCGTCTTCACCGACGATTACCTCGCCGGCTTCGACGCCGTCGTCTTCATGAACACCAACGGGACGCTGTTCGACGCCCCGCAGCGGGCGGCGTTCGAGCGCTACATCCAGGCCGGCGGCGGCTTTGCCGGCGTGCACAGCGCGGCGGCGACAGAATACGACTGGGCCTGGTACGGCGGTCTCGTCGGCGCCTGGTTCGATACTCACCCGACGCCGCAGGAGGCGACCGTCCAGGTGCTCGACCGCGTTCATCCCGCGACACGCCGGCTGCCGGCGGAGTGGACCCGCTTCGACGAATGGTACAACTACCGCCTCAACCCGCGCGGCGCCGTGCACATCCTCATGGCGCTCGACGAGCGCACCTACGAAGGGGGGACGATGGGCTTCGATCACCCCATCGCCTGGGCGCAGGTCTACGAAGGCGGCCGCGCCTGGTACACCGGCCTCGGCCACACGAAAGAGGCGTTTGCGGAGCCCCTGTTTCTCCATCACCTGCTGGGCGGCATCGAGTGGGCCGCTGGCGCGGCGGAGGGCGACGTACACGCTTCGCTGGCTTCGAACTACGAGAAAGTGGTGCTCGCCGAAAACGTCGCCATCCCGATGGAGCTCGATGTCGCCGTCGATGGCCGGGTGTTTTTCATCGAACGCGCCGGCGCGCTTATGGTCTGGGAGCCCGGAGCCACCGAGGCCCGCGCCGCCGGCTGGCTGCCCGTCCACATGCTCATCGAAGACGGCCTGCTGGGCCTAGCGCTCGACCCGAACTTCGCCGTCAACAACTGGATCTACCTGTTTTACGCCCCGGCTGACGCCGGCCCCTCCCGCCTCTCACGGTTCACGTTCGATGGGCGCTGGCTGGATCTGTCGACCGAGAAGATCCTCCTGACCGTGCCGTTCCAGCGGGAATGGTGCTGCCACCACGCCGGCGGGCTCCAGTTCGACAAACACGGCAACCTCTACCTATCCACCGGCGACAACAGCAACGCGTACGACTCGAAGGGGAGCCCGCTCAACGAGACGCCCGAGGGCAAGCTGCAGGACTCGCAGCGGACGTCGGGTAATACGAACGACCTGCGCGGCAAAATCTTGCGGATCCACCCCGAGCCCGACGGCTCGTACACGATCCCCGCCGGCAACCTCTTCCCGCCCGGCGCCGACAGCACGCGGTCCGAGATCTACACGATGGGCCACCGCAACCCCTTCCGCTTCGCTATCGACGACGAAACCGGATGGCTATACTGGGGCGACGTGGGTAACGGCAGCCCGCCCAGCGAACGCGGGGGTTGGGGATGGGACGAGTTCAACCAGGCGCGCGGGCCGGGCTTTTTCGGGTGGCCGTATTTCGTGGGCCCCAACGATGCGTTTAACGATTATAGCTACGCCACGGGCGAGATCGGGCCGCCGTTTAATCCTGCTCATCCCATCAACGACTCGCCGCACAACACCGGCCGGCGCGTATTGCCCCCGTCGCAGCCGGCGATGATCTGGTACACCTACGGCGCGTCCGACGCCTTCCCGGAACTCGGCGCCGGCGGCATCAACCCGATGGCCGGCCCGATCTACCACCGGAAGCCAGGTTATGGGCTAAACGCCCTGCCCGACTACTTCGAGGACACCCTCATCATCTACGAGTGGATGCGCAACTGGATGATGGAGGTCAAGTTCGACGACGCCGGCAACCTGATGAAAATCAGCCCCCTCCTCCCCGGGCTGGATTTTGTACGACCGGTGGATGTGGAAGTCGGCCCCGACGGGCGGCTCTACGTTCTCGAATGGGGCGATGCCTTCTGGGGCAGCAACGATAACGCGAAGCTCGTTGTGGTGAACTACCACGGCGCCGCGCCGCGACCGATGCCGCCGCAGGTCGCCCGCCAGTCCCCGGCCCCCCGGATCGTTTCCCCCGCGGAAGGCGCCGTGTTCGACTTCGATACGCCGATCAACTATGCTGTCGAGCCCGCCGGCGGGCGCATGGAAGTGCGCCTTTACAGCGGATTCGACACCTACGCCCTCCCGCTCGACACCCTCACCGCGGCTACCGGGACGTTCACGAT